>JBFFMI010000242.1:0-2115 GCA_041554155.1 Anaerolineales bacterium | reverse complement strand
TTTCTGGGCTGCCATATAGCGCAACACCGCTTCTGGATAAAAAATACCATTAAAGAGTACGATCGATCGGGGTCCCATCTGGGAGAGCACCTGGTCGAACCGGTGCATCAGACTGGCGGCAGAGCTCAGATATTGCCGGTAATGCATGCGAGTGTCATCTGTGTCTTGAAGTTGATGGCGTCGCAAAGCCCAACGCAACCCTGGTAAAACCAATTCTCCAAGCGGTGCACCAAGGTAATCGAAGGCCATCAAATCATCGATCGATGCATTCGCTAATTCAACCTGAACCTTCCTGGCGATGTTTGGATCCAGGGAAAAGGAGTGGGGCAATTCACCTGGATAGAGTCGGCGGCTGACACGAAGACAGCTTCTACATGGTGGTCCTGTTGCGGGATTTCCGGGGCGAGTCCCCAGAACACACTGGACCATACCTTCCGCGCACACCAGGTAGCGGACCGGGATCCCCCGAGCCCTCAAGGCCCAGGAGGTCAATAAACTATAGGCTGCGTTGAGACTCACACGGTGAACGCGTGTGGATGCATTGAAAAAGAGGATAGGAGCCTCTTGGTCCTGGGGTTCTGGAAGATTGTTAAGGTAAGCTTCTACACTGGCAATCTGCGCATCCATAGTGCGGTCGATGCTGCGTTCCTGCCAGAGCTGAAGTGGACTTCGTGGGCTCAAGGGACGTTTGGGCTACTCAGTGGAATACGCGACGTAGTTTTTGAAGTGAAGGCTGTTCGCTTTCGTATACTCGTTTCACGCCATCCCCCAGAGATTCCTCAGTTACCCGGATGTACTTGACCAACCGCTCAAAACCTGAGGGCTCCACAGATGCTGCTTGATCGCTGCCCCACATCGCACGATCTAGAGTGATGTGTCGCTCGACCACACAAGCCCCAAGGGCAACCGCAGTAACCGTTGGGATTAAACCAACCTCATGACCAGAATAACCAATCGGGCAAGAAAATTCCTTGCGCAGCGTGTGGATCATCATCAGGTTTAGTTCCGCTGGTTCACAGGGGTAGGTGCTCGTTGCGTGGGTGATAATCAGGTCATCCTGACCAAGGACCTCAACCGCTGTCTTGATCTCATCCATCGTTGACATACCCGTGGATAAGATGACGGGACGTCCTGTGCTGCGTGCGTGTTTCAACAAGCTATGATCGGTTAAGGATGCCGAGGGAATTTTGTAGCAAACCGGGGAAAAAGACTCAAGGAAATCAACCGAGGGCTCATCCCAGATGGATGCAAACCACTGGATGCCTTTCTCCTGGCAGTAGCGGTCGATCTCGGCGTACTCCTCCTGTTCGAATTCTACCTTGTACCGATAATCGAGATAGGTGATGTAACCCCAGGGTGTTTCTCGCTTCTTTTCCTTTTGATCGTCCGGTACGCATAGTTCCGGCGTGCGCTTCTGGAATTTCACGGCGTCTGCTCCAGCTCGTGCAGCGGCATCAATAAGTTGCTTGGCGATATCCAGCCCGCCATTGTGGTTGATGCCCACTTCAGCGATGATATATGCTGGATTGCCTGGACCGACTTTCCGGTTCCCTAGTTGAACGACATTTGCCATATCAGGATTTGGCCTCCATTTGATCTAGAATCCGATCGCACAATTCTCGAACAGCACCATAGCCCCCATTATGTTTTAAGACAAGGTCGGCCTCTGCCCGCACACCATAGTGTGCATCTGCGACAACTACTGCGAAGCCGACCAGGGGAAACGCAGGAAGATCGTTTTCATCGTTCCCAATATAGATGGTATGCTCGGCGGATACCTTCTCGCGCGCCAGTACTGATTTTACAGCCTCCGCCTTATCCCCAATTCCCTGTATGGATTCGATCCCCAACTTCTCACAGCGCGCTGCTACAACAGGATTTGCTTCCGTAGAAAGCACGATCACGCGGATACCTGCTTCTCTTATGCGTGCGATACCCCAGCCGTCGCCCCGATTGGCGGCGATCATTTCATGGCCGTCTTGATCGACCCATATTCGGTTATCAGTCAATACACCATCAAAATCCAGGAGCAGCAGCTGCACCTCGCTGGGGAAGGTCCGTCTTGGCTTCCCAGGGAGCACGAGAGGGAGATCACCGTAGCGGATAAGCCATTCT
>JBFFMI010000241.1:0-2732 GCA_041554155.1 Anaerolineales bacterium | reverse complement strand
TGCTGTCACTTTATAGAGCGGATTGCTGGTGTCGCAAAAAGTCGCCACCTCATCGAGCGCATCGGTCCAGGCGTTCCCACTCTGGATCACCAGATCGTGGATTGCCTGGGCGTCTGCGGGTGCGGTGATGCCCTGTACTTGGGAGACCAGGTTTTTCATCGTGCTGTTGTCTCCTGAGAGCCGACCATCACAGAGCACGGCGTCGTTGCCCCCCTCGGCTTCCTTGAGAATTTGGCCATCACGCTCCAGGATGATGCCGGCTTCTGTGAGGATTGGTTGCATCAAGTTGGCATACTGAACCAATTCGCGCAAGTCCGAGTCTCCTGGCAGATCGGCGGGCGCACTGACGGGTGGGGGAGGGATAGGTACGGAAGTAGCGGTTGCGGGTAGAGGGGTTGGATCTCCTTGAGGAGGAGTTGCCCCTCGAACGCCACCGCAGGCAAGCGTGGCGATGAATAGGCTCAGCCCAACAAAAATCGGGAATGGTTTTTTCGACATTGGAGATCCTTTATTTGCTTTGCATATCGATTATCCTAGCGCACTTAACGATACCTGGCATAGGAGCCTTTGCTCCTATCAAAATCTATGGTGAAAGCAATTAAAAAGTTGCAGGATGATCCCACAGGAAAAGCGCCAGGGATACCCTGGCGCTTCATCCACTTGCGAACAAAGACCAATCTTACGGAGCCACACCCCATGTTTCCCACAACTGGCTGAGATCGCAGGCACAGGTGGTTTCAGCCATCTCGATGAAAGTCGTGGGTTGGGCGATTTGCCAGTGGTGGGTTTCTGTGAAAGAGCTCAAGAATTCCCAGAAGGCATCCTGTCCCATTTCATCAGCCAACGCTTCCACGAAAAGTGGCCCCCGTCCATAGACGATTGCACCGTATTGCACACCTTCATAATCCTCTGCAGGCAGGCCAATAGGCATCTCTTGCTCTTCAACGCGATGCAAACGATCAAGCCAGGACCGACGGTAGCCCTGATAGCCGTTCTCCCCATAGGCATCGAGGTAGTAAATACCCGTTAGGTATTGCACGATGGCTTCATCCAGCCAGGGCTCGTCCAGTTGATCATTGCCCACAAGATTGTAGTACCACTGATGTGCGACCTCGTGGGCGATCACGCTCTCGAGGAAAAAAGTTCCCGCTTGACCCGAGATTTCAGCTTTTGGATCGTACATATTCACATTCAGGGCTACGATTCCGGGGTATTCGATCCCAAGCGCTAGCATCGGGGTGCTGATCATATCGAATTCCGTGTAGGGATATTTCCCGAGGCGCTCATTCAGGATGGCAATTGCCGCCTTTGCATAAAGGAGCGATGCTTCGCTGGATGGCTCGCCAGCGGGCAATACGTAACTGTTAATTACGGTTTCATCATAGCGCGTGGATGCTTTCTGAAAATCTCCAGCCGCAAAATAGAAATCACGTGCCGGGCCAGCCAGATAGGTCACCGTTTGTTCATCATCCTGGGATTTGTGCTCAAGCGTGAACCCGGAGGCGATGACCGTAAGGTCGGCCGGCAGGCTGACCCGTACAACGTAATAGCTCGTATCAAGATGCGTAAGATCGCCATGGGGCGCAGGGAGATCAATATCCCACCCATTATCGTCATAGACCGGGATGATGGGATACGCTTCCTGCAAAAGAAGCAGCCCATCAAAGGAGCCAAACAAACCGTAATTTCCACTCATTTCGAGAGGTAATTGGACGCTGAATGACCCGCCAATCTCCACCTCTTGACCGGGTTCAACAGGATTAGACAAGGGTAGGCGGAGGATATGATCGGCCTTTTCGAGAGATCCATTCACAGGGATTCCATCGATGGTTAGATTGGATACGGACATTTCGCCACTGGAGATGTTGGGATACAGTCGCAGGAAGAAGCTATCTAAGGCAACGTCCTCATGATTCGTGTAACGGATCATCATTTCGCCTTCCAATTGCTCCAGGTCTGGTGAAATGGTCCAATCCATACGGTATATCGTTTTGTCGGCATGCTCAACAAGGATCGGGTGCATGTCTTCGATTAAGCCTGGCTTAAACACCTCCATGTCCGTCAGGTCGACCTCGAAAGGATCCATGCTGATGCCTGCTTCCGGGGCAATCTCTGTAGGGAAGTCAGAGATCTGAACTGCAGTCGGTGGCGGAGACGAAGTAACCCGACAGGCTGAGAGGGCAACAAGAAGAACACTGAGCACGAAAAGTCTTAGAATGTGCATGTTTCCGCCTTTTTGAGCTTGGTTTGATTATCCATGTGCTTTAAGAGTATCTACCCTTAAGGGTGGGAAAGCGTTCGATCTCGGGAAGGTTCCGTTCGAGCCGGCCGGGATCATATCCGCCAGGATACTCTCTGTGGATCATCCCTGACCCTTTGGCAGTGGATAATCAGGCATCGTTGATGTATAGCTTTGAGGTGCCTACCTAGCGTAAGCGGCTCTCTATGTATGCGGCACGGTGGTTGGATGGGCGTAATCTGGTTCAGCTCAAACTGAGCCATTGCTCCGTTGTGGGCCTGCCAGCCAGCATTTCCTTCACGGCCCTGCCAACCGCTTCGGATGAAAGTGGTTTCTGCAGCCAGGTTACACGTGAGCGGTCAAGCAGTTCACGAGTATGTCCTCCCAGAGGATAACCGGTCATGAGGATAACCTTGATGTTAGGGTGATGTTCTGTAACAAAATCGTACAAATCACGACCACCCATATTCGGCATCACCAGATCACTCAAGAT
>JBFFMI010000240.1:0-2758 GCA_041554155.1 Anaerolineales bacterium | reverse complement strand
GAGCAAGCTGAAACCCTGCTTGAAGCTGAAGACGCAGAGATGCGAGAACTCGCTCAGGAGGAGAGTGCCAGCCTGAGCGCACGTATCGAGCAACTTGAAACACAGCTGAAATCTATGCTGCTGCCAAGCGATCCTCGGGACCGGCGCAATGTCATTATGGAAGTTCGCGCTGGAACCGGTGGAGATGAAGCGACGATCTTCGCTGCAGATCTTTTCAGAATGTATAACCGCTATGCCGAAAACAACCGCTGGGAAGTGGAACTTCTCTCTCAGAATGATACTGGCGTGGGCGGCTTTAAAGAGGTCACCTTCCTGGTCAAGGGAAGAGGGGCTTACTCCCGGTTGAAGTATGAATCAGGAGTGCATCGTGTCCAACGGGTTCCGGTCACTGAATCCCAGGGACGTATCCACACATCAACGGCGACTGTGGCTGTTCTCGCTGAAGCGGATGAAGTTGAGATACAGATCCCTGAGGAGCACATCAAGATGGATGTGTATCGGGCCGGTGGAGCCGGGGGGCAGAGCGTCCAGAAGAATTCAACGGCTGTTCGCTTAACGCATCTTCCATCTGGGATGGTGGTGCAGTGCCAGGATGAGCGCTCCCAATTACAGAATCGCATGCGGGCTATGAGCATCCTGCGGGCAAGGCTCTACGACATCGCCGTGCAGGAGCAGCATGCGGAAGAGGATGCCAGCCGACGTGCTCAAGTGGGTACTGGTGAACGCTCTGAAAAGATCCGCACCTATAACTTTCCCCAGGGTCGGGTGACCGACCATCGCATCGGGGTGACCGCGCACAACCTCCTCGGTGTGCTGGATGGCAGACTCGACACCTTCATCGACGAATTGGCCACGCAGGAGGAAGCGGAACGACTGCAAGCCATCGGAGATTGATGTGTCAGAAGTTCATACGATCGGGACAGCTTTGAAATTCGGCCGTGATCAACTCAAACGGATGTCCGATTCCCCTTCATCTGAAGCGCAGATATTACTAGCATCACTCGTACAACGATCAAAAGCATGGGTCCTTGCGCACCCAGAGCACTCGCTACCAGGCGAAATCCAGCAGCATTTTATTGCTTCGATAGTGAGAGTGCGGGAGGGAGAGCCTCTGCCCTATGTTCTGGGGTGGTGGGAATTTTATGGTCGCAGGTTTCACGTAGGCGCGCATGTCTTAATACCCCGTCCAGAGACGGAGCGTCTGATCGAACTTGCGCTCGCGGTTCTCGATCAACAGACCCTCTCAGAGCTTGTGGTAGATGTGGGCACAGGCTCAGGCTGTATCGCAGTGACGTTAGCAGCTGAGAGGCCAGGGCTACGTCTGCTGGCGATAGATCGTTCCAGGGCGGCACTGACCCTTGCGAAAGAAAATGCTGCTCTGTATAGTGTTGCCGAGCAGATCGATTGGTTGCAGGGCGATTTGCTGGGAAGCGTAGATGCACGTCTTAGGTTGGTCGTTGCGAATTTACCCTACATCCCTTCGCATCGGCTTGAGGGATTGCCTGTCGCAGACCATGAGCCTTTACTGGCGCTGGATGGGGGTGTGCAGGGCTTGGATTTGATTAAGACACTCCTCTACCAGCTGAAACAGCGGATGGCCGAGGGTGGAGTCGTGCTGCTCGAAATTGACGAATCTCAGGGCCTGAAAATCGCAGCCTATGCAGGCGAAGTGTTCCCGAGAGCTACCGTGAGCTTGATTCAGGATCTCGCAGGGCTCGATCGCTACCTAACTATTGATCTGGGGAAGGAATCATGACGAAAACGAACATCATCCGCAGCACCGATGAAAATGTAATTTCCAGCGTTACTACCGTGATTCGAGCCGGCGGTTTGGTGGCATTTCCGACCGACACGGTGTATGGACTTGGCTGTGATGCATTTAACGCCAATGCAATTCGAAAGTTATATGAAGCCAAGCGACGTACGCGGGAAAAGGCGATACCCGTCCTCATTGCGAGCCTGGATGATTTGAGCAAAGTTGCGATGAATATCTCACCCGGGGTATTGACCATCGGGAAAGCTTTCTGGCCTGGTCCCTTGACGATCGTGATGGAGAAGCATAGCGATCTCCCCCAGGAAATCAGCATGGAACCTACCATTGGCATCCGCATCCCTGCACATCCCGTTACATTGGATATCCTCAGGGTCTGTGGCCCTTTAGCCGTGACCTCCGCCAATGTCTCGGGTGGCCTGGACGCGAGAACTGCACCAGAAGTCCTCGAGCAATTGACCGGGCGTATTGATCTCCTGATCGATGGAGGACCATCCCTGGGAAAGCAAGCATCTACGGTTATTGATGGTACGAGGAAACTTGTGCGGATTCTGCGTGAGGGTCCGATCAGCATAAATCAGATCCTCGGCAGCATGGACGACGCTGGATAAACTCTAAGCTGGTATTAAGCTTTGTCTCATGAAGTTCTCATGCAGGTGTTGATAATAGTAGATGCATTCTCCTCCTCGAACCCGCGTTGTTGAGCTGTGGCAACTCGACCGACGCGGGTTCGAGCATTTAATACCAGGCGGCCCAACAGCTACCCCTCAGCCAACCAGAACGATAGGTACCAGTCGAGATACTCGGGCAAGTGCATTCTCCAGTAATCAAGAGTATGATCGCCCGGCCGGGTTTGCGAGACGATATGTACGCCAGCTTGATCGAACGTCTCGAGCAGCAGTGTGGCGCTGTCTAACAGCGAATCGGACTCGCCAATGTCAAACCAGATTTCTGGGCGTTCTGCTGCGTCCAGAGCAAGGTACCGGG
>JBFFMI010000239.1:0-2776 GCA_041554155.1 Anaerolineales bacterium | reverse complement strand
CCGATATAGTACCCGAAACGTTTCATCGCATCCACTAGATCTTGGCTTGAATCACCGAGGAGCGCCGCTCCTTCGGTAGCCACCTCAAAGAGCGAGGCCGTTTTGGCATAGATGCGCTGCTGGTAGGTTTTCAGTGGATCCTCAAACTCTTCCCCAAATAATTGTGTAACTTCGCCGTTCACGATCGTCATCAAAGTTCGGGCAAAAGCTTTCATCAGCGGAAGCGATCCCGTTTCGGCTGCGAGATGCGCTGCACGAGCGAAGATATAATCGCCGGTGAGCACTGTAGCCCCGGAACTCCACCGGGCATTTAAAGTCGGTGCGCCCCTGCGTAGCTGCGCGCCATCGATGAGATCATCATGAACCAATGTAGCAGTATGCAGCATTTCAATCGCAGCCGCATGTATGATGATGCGATCAGGATCGGCATCGACCAATTGCCCAGCGATGATTGCTGTTATGGGCCGAATGCGCTTCCCGCCAGAGTTTAGCAACAAGTCCAGAGCGCGATCCAGATTTGGATGGTGCTCGATTTTCTTCTCACGCATGACAGCTTCAACGCGCTCAAGGTCATCACGGGCGAGATCAAAAAAGGTGGCTGTCGACGTTTCCATTTGACCAATCAAAGAGGGTTTCTGCATTTATCCTTAGTGTCCTGGCGACGAGTTCGGGGTCCTGCTCCCGGATACTAGCCATCTTGTGTGCGATCTGTTCAACATACGCCGGTTCATTGCGTTTGCCACGGTATGGCGCTGGCGTTAGAAAAGGCGAATCGGTTTCGATCAATAAGCGCTCGATAGGTAGATTGTATACCAGTGTTCGCAGTTCTTCAGCTTTTTTAAATGTGATTGGTCCGGCAATTCCAAGATAGAAATCATGATTTACGGCCAACCAGGCATCTTCTTCCCCGGCCGAGAAGGCATGCAGCACACCCGGCCGTTTTGCATGTGCCTCATCCAGGGTTGCCTGCCATTGGAAGAGGATATCAAAAACTTCGCTAATGGCTTCCCGATTATGCACAACAACCGGAAGCTGCAATTCGCGCGCTATCGAAAGCTGATCCCTGAAACACTGGATCTGTATCGGCGCAGGAGAAAGGTTCCTGTAGAAATCTAAACCAATTTCTCCGATTGCAACAACCTTGGGGTTCTCGGCTAAATTTCGCAGTTGCTCTGCTGTGCCATCGTTCCAGTCAGAAGCGGAGTGCGGATGTACCCCAACAGCTACATATACTTCAACAAACTGTCTTGATAATTGTATCGCCCGTTGGCTTGAGCTGATATCAAGTCCCGGGATCAGGATTTTGCGGACTCCAGCCTGTCGGGCATTCTCAATGACCTGGTCAAGATCTTCCTGGAAGACATCCATGTTTAAATGACAATGGGTGTCAACCAATCCCGAGCGGATCACGGTTTTCCAACACCGACGAGCTTTAACCCATCCTGCAGGATAGCCTGAACTTTATCAGCCTTGGTGGTCTCACAATAAACACGGACGATCGGTTCAGTACCGGAAAAACGCACAAGCAACCAGCCCCCATCTTCGAGTGAAAACTTATATCCATCCGTGGTGAGGATGTCTACGACCTTCATTCCAGCGATGGTGTCCGGTTGTGCAGCTTCAATTTGCTTACGGTGTGTTTCGCGTTTTTCAGGCGCCAAAGGTGTGTCGATGCGATCATAGTAATGGGCACCAATTTTCTCAAAGAGCAGCTCTACCAATTGGCTGGGTTTCTTGTCGAGCCGCACCATCATATCAAGCAAGTACAATCCTGCCAGGATCCCATCACGTTCAGGCACATGGCCCTTGAAAGCGTAACCTCCAGACTCTTCCCCCCCAATTAATGCGTCAACTTCGAGCATTTTAGGAGCCACGTACTTGAAACCTACGCCCGTCTGATGCACAGGCACATCGTAAATTTGGCCCAATTTCTCCAGCATTGAAGTCGTGGAGAGTGTCTTTACGATCGGTCCACGTTCCCCGCGTACTTCAAGCAGGTAGTAAGCCAGCAATCCAAAGACCCGCAACTGATCAACAAATTCGCCCTTTTCTGACCCCAGCCCTACTCGATCTGCATCCCCGTCGGTGATAAGGACGACATCGGCGTTTTTGAGCAGGGATGCCTTGAGACCAGCATCGACATTGGGTGGGATGGGTTCAGGTCGTGACATTTCCGGGAAGATCGGGTTGCGGCTGTCGTGAATCTCTTCAACAGAAGTCCGTCCCCCGGAAAGCAACTTGCTGAACCACCCAGCGCCATTGCCCCACATTGGGTCAACGAATACCTTCAAACCTGCATCACGAATAGGTTTCAGGTCGATAAGGCGCTCAATCTGGGCGATGTAGTCTGGCTTTGGATCGAAGATCTCGATCTTGCCAGAATCTACACCTTCTTCAAAACTAATCCTGGGGATATCATCATCGTTACCCGGGATATTGGATTCGATCTTTTTTAAACCTTCTGGATCGACAGCGCCGCCATATTTATCTCGTACTTTGAACCCGTTATCGCCGGGGGGGTTGTGTGACGCAGTTATATTGATGGCACCGACGGCTTGTTTGGCAACAACAGAATATGAGATTGTTGGAGTGGGTGTAGGACCATCGGTGAAAAACACATGGAAGCCATGTGCAGCCATGACCTCCGCGGATACCTTGGCAAACTGATCCCCGGCAAACCGTTTGTCATATCCAAGGACGATTGATAGCTCACCCTTGGTTTGCGAATTCAAGTATTCTGCAAACCCATGCGTGCACCGGCGGACGGCTTCAAATG
>JBFFMI010000238.1:0-2845 GCA_041554155.1 Anaerolineales bacterium | reverse complement strand
GAACGATCAGATTAGTGTTTACGCTTGGGAGCAAGTCGAATATGATAATCAAGCGCAGCAGATTATTCTCACCTTTTGGATAGGAGAACATCGCAATCCAAGCCAACCCGCAAACCGAGCAACTGGAACAAGCTGTAAACAGATTCAAAACATGCATCCAGGATCTGCCTGAATCCAAATTCTTGCAGCCCATACATGGATGGACGCCAAGTGATGTACTCGCTCACCTGATAGGCTGGAACCGGCTTTACATCACCGGTCTCGAGGATATCAGGCATGGAGAGCAGCCTTCATACTTCAGCGATGACGAGAATGATTACAGTAATGTGAACGCTGAATCGGTGGAAATGTATGCCACCATGGATCGGGGGCTAATGCTCGATGAACTGCAGGATTCCTTTCAAGCCCTGCAAAACTACCTTTTATCGTTAGACCCCAATGACTGGAATATTGACTTCGGTGTAAGTTATCGTGGATCTGCGACCACGATAGAGGACGAAGTTGCAGAGTTAATCGAGGATTACGACGACCATAGAGAAGAAATCCAAGCCTGGGTGAAGATTCAAAAAGATCATTAATTTGGCTTCCTGTTTAAACTGGCAACTTCATCCTTGAGGAGGACCTGGGAAACGATATCGCCGGTTACGATAAGGTTATCGAGCTGAACCCGGAAAATACAATGGCCTACAGCGTCCGGCGCCCTGCCTGCAACGCTCAAGGGCAAACAGATTCTGGGGCAAATGGCTCTCTTCTTGCGCTGAGCAACGCTTACGGAGGGATATGTGCTGAAGTAAGGGTGGATGCACTTTGTACTTCTGTGACGGAGACCTATCTTATATTTTCGAGCACATTCGCGGCGGCGAACTCAATTCAAGTAGGAGGAAAAATGGAAGCATATCTGGAGCCCAAAGTTCAAGCGTTCATCCGGTACTTCGATTTCCCTGGTGTAGAACCCACGGTTGTTTTCCTTGCGGGGCTTGGTCTTGCATCGACCGCAGCCTACCCAAGAATTGTGGTCGAAGCTGGCTTGTCCGATCGACATTCAATCCTAGTCGACCTGTTTGGATGTGGATATAGTGACCGGCCTGTTCACTTCAGCTATAGCCTCGAGGATCATGCGGCTACTCTATCAGGACTACTTGACCACATTGGGTCTAGCCAATACGCTCTTGTGGGTCACATTATGGGTGGGGCAGTCGCAATTGAGTTGGCATCGAAACGGACTGACCTAATCAGTCAGCTCATATTAGCCGAGGCCAATCTTGAGGCTGGGGGTGGGATTTTTAGCACGAACATCGCGGCCCAGACCGAGAATGACTTCATAAGCGTCGGCTACCAAGAATTGCTCGAGAACCGCAGAAGCGCCGCCATAAACGGCGATTCTGTTGCCTCAATCGCTCTCGGAGTGTGGCAGGTGAATTCCCCGTTGGCGTTTCATAGAAGTGCCGTGAGCCTTGTCAGAGGAACTGAACCTATCATGTGGGAGAATTTGATTCGGCTGTCAATTCCGAGGACGTTTATCTTCGGCGGCCGATCTCTAGAAGAATACGAAGAAGATAGAGAAACCTACAAGAAACTGGAGGCCCATGGGATCCAGGTGTTCACTGTTCCGGATGCTGGGCACGGAATGATGGTTGATAATCCAGTCGGGTTTGCAGATGCGATCAATCAGGCGCTGCTCTTGGTCGGGCACTAAGGGATATATCGCCGCCTTAGCGGATGTTTCTGGGGGTTCCACAAACGGGGCAGGCAAGGGACTGGACCGCTACTGTAAGCGTCCCAGCTATCCCGTGATCGGGTTGCCGTAACGAGGATACTGTCTATTTTACAAATTTACACGAAAATGGGAGAAACCCTTATCGTGCGTTTCTTACTTTCAGGACTAGCGGGGGCGAATGCGCAGAAAGGTACGGTTTTCTCCAGTGAGCAAGATTCAATGACGTGCTTGAAATTTTTGATAATCTACTCGACTAAACCGTAACATTTGGAATAAATGCCCCCGCTAGTCCAATCCGCGTATGTTGCGAGCCGCAATCCCGACGAAGATCTCCTCTCGCAACAGTTCCTCGTGGGCATCGGCATTTTGATGCGAAGTCCAGCCGTGCCAGATGCGAATGATTATTATTAACCTCCGAGTATATATCGGTTGAGCCCTGGAGTTGCTGCTTCCTGATTCGTGCTTATGTCAGGGTGATGACCACATGCCCCTGCTTGTGCCCACCTTCGACGTACCGATGTGCTTCTGCGGCCTGCTGGAAAAGGAAGCATTTGTCAACAATCGCTTTCACGCTTCCTGCCTCAATGAGGTCTTTGAGGAAAGCGAAGTCCTCAGCGTACCGGCCGACACGCCTCGGCCTCCAGAAGACGACTTTCTTGCTGTTCAGCCGGGCTAACCATTGCCTTCGGACTATCTGCGACATTCGAGGAACAGCCGTCACGTAGCGCCCGTTGAGGTTCAGCCGGTTCAGAATATCCGAAAACGCGCCTCTGCCGATCACGTCAAAGATCACATCATAGGTCTCGCCGCTTTGGATGAAATCCTCTTGAGTGTAGTCAATAATGTGATTGGCCCCAATCGATCGCAGCATGTCCAGCTTCGCTGTCCTGTCTACGCCTGTCACCTCGGCCCCGAAGTGCTTGGCAATTTGGACCGCGTAGGTACCCATGCTTCCACCTGCGCCATTGATCAAAATCCTCTCCCCGGGTTGAATCTTGGCCTTCCTCAGAAGATACACTGCGTCAAGCCCACCAACAGGAAGGGTGGTGGCTTCCTCGTAGGTCATGTTCAGTGGTCTTGTGAACAGCACCCCTCCTTCAGGCAGACATGTGTACTCTGCATAGGTTC
>JBFFMI010000237.1:0-2849 GCA_041554155.1 Anaerolineales bacterium | reverse complement strand
GAGCAACTGGGCTTACTGTTAGGGCTGGATCATCTGTATATTAAAGACGAGCGCCAGGGCCCTACAAACTCTTTCAAAGACCGCCAGGCAGCCGTCTCCACCGCTGTGCTGCTTGAACACGAATTAAATCAGGCCGTGATTTGCTCCACAGGCAATGTCGCCATCGCCTTCTCGGCAACTTGCGCACGTGCAGGAATCCAATTGTGGGGGTTTCTTACCAGCCTGGTCCCTCCTGAGAAAATGCACGAAGTGGCTATCTATGGAACGAAGGTGATCAAGGTGACCGGCACTTATGATGAGGCGAAGAAGTTAGCCCACGATTTTGCGGACCAACGACACCTTTACCTCGATCGAGGCATACGCAGTCTCGCCGCAGTGGAATCGATGAAGACCATCGCCTTTGAAATCGCCGAGCAACTCCCTGCAACGCGGTCTGGTAGCTCCCCGACTGGCTGGCGGTCACCCGATTGGTATATCCAGGCTGTTAGCGGAGGTCTGGGGCCGATTGGTGTCATGAAAGGGTTCCAGGAGCTGCAATATTTGAATCTGACTGCAGGGGTGCCATCACTCGGCATCATCCAGGCCGAGGGCTGCGCCCCGATGGTCAGTGCCTGGAAGGCGGGCAAGGCGCAAGCTGAACCCGTGCTACACCCGCAAACCCATATCACCACCCTGACAACAGGTGATCCCGGGCGAGCATATACACTACTGCAACAGCAGATCCGTGACACAGGTGGCGTGATGGAAAGTGTTTCAGATGAGGAAGCCTTTCGTGCGCTTCGCCTGATCGCCAAGCTCGAAGGTTTGTCTGTGGAACCAGCCGCAGCAGCGGCGTTTGCTGGTCTCATTAAGCTGGCTCGTGAAGGAATACTTAAACGCGACGAGCTGATTGTGGTCAATTGCTCAGGCCATGCTATGCCGGTCAAACCGCAGCTTCTCGCACCGGATTGGGCACAAGAGATCGATACGCGCAGGTTCAGTCTTCCCGCTCAGCCGCAAGAAGGATTACTCTCCGCCTTGGAAACGCTCACATCGAACATCGCCAATGACATCCTCATTGTCGATGATCAATCAGATGCTAGGCGGTTGATACGCAGGATCCTAGAATCTCAAGGTTCCTACACTATACGTGAAGCTGCGGATGGTCCAACTGCCCTTGAGGCATGCGAGAGCAGCCCCCCGGATCTTGTAATCCTGGATTTAATGCTGCCCGGTATGGACGGCTTTGAAATCATGGAGAAGTTGAAGGCAAAATCGGATCAAACTGATATCCCCGTAATTGTTGTTACAGCAAAAGAGCTCACGACTGACGAAACGAATAAGCTAAAAGCAACTGTACGGGGGTTATTTGTTAAGGGTGATTTTCTGGGGGATGATTTAGCAAATCATGTCGACAAACTCCTCGACTAGCCATCGTGATCAAGGCGCGCCTCATTATGGGTAAACGTGGGATCCCCTTCGCACTGGGTTCTGCCATCATGCTCGGGGTTACACCGATTTTTGGAAAGCTGGCGATTCAGGGAGGCCTGGACCCGATCGCCGTCGTTGCGATACGAACAGCGGGCGCTACGCTGCTGCTCACACTTATTCTCGTGATCTTTCGACGCAGTGACTTTGCCATTTTCCCTCTTGGCCTTACTGGATGCTTTCTTGCGGGCGGCCTGAACGGAATCGGTTCCTTGTTCTTCTACGCCGGGCTTGCAAGGGTCGATGCATCCCTAGGCCAACTTCTCTATACACTCTATCCGGTGTGGGTGGCAATCCTACTCTATCTGGACGGGCAGCAACCTTCACGGATTACGCTCCTGCGTCTGCTGCTGAGTATCCCCGGTGTATATCTAATCACACAGGCTGGGACCGGCTCGATAGACTGGCTCGGCGTACTTTTCATGGGCATTGCATCCTGGCTCTATGCGATTCATATCCCCATCAATCAGCGCGTGCTTTTCGAAGTTCCCGCACCAACCGTAACGTTGTATACACTCATCGCGATGACAATCATTGTGGTACCTGCCTGGTTGTTTCTGCCGCCTGGCGAGCTGGCGATACCAACTACAAGCCTCTGGCCAGTGGTCTGGTTGACCCTCGCGACATTTCTTGCGCGCTTGCTGCTTTTTGCCGGGGTGAAAACGATAGGCGGCGTGCAAACTTCGCTCTTTGGTTTAGCGGAACTGCTGATCACCGTATTATTGGCTGTAACAGTTCTCGGAGAGCGGTTAAATCCCCAGCAATGGGCAGGAGCCTTCCTTCTCACGCTAACCCTCATGCTTGCAGGAATTGATCGAGACCCCCCTGCTCCCAGACGAAAAAGAGGATGGCTGTATTGGCTACGAGTACCACAAGCTTCGCAAGATATGCCATCCAAGCATCCCACACAAGACAGCACAGCCTTTTAGACGTTCACCAATCAAAATTCAGCAGCACCTATGCTATACTCGCAACGATTTCCCACTCGCACCCATATGAGGTAGACCTATGCGCCATTTCCTTTCCCTGAAAGACTACACCAGCGAAGAACTGAATATGCTTATCGGCCTTGCGGTTGAGATGAAAGCGGAATTCAAATCAACCGGCAAAAACATCCCGGAACTATCCAACAAGGTGCTTGCTATGGTGTTCCAGAAACCCAGCCTTCGCACCCGGGTATCTTTTGACATGGCCATGCGGCATCTTGGAGGTGACGCGCTTTATCTATCGCCCAATGAAATTGGTCTGGGTCAGCGGGAGGCGATTTCCGATGTAAGCCGGGTTTTATCTGGGTATGTCGACGGGATCATGGCGCGCGTATTCGCGCATGACCACATCCTGGAGCTTGCATCCCACGCCGGTGTCCCCGTTATCAACGGGTT
>JBFFMI010000236.1:0-2918 GCA_041554155.1 Anaerolineales bacterium | reverse complement strand
TTGGGCTTTTAGGATACCAATGTGAGCCAGCCGGTTATTCAGGTCACTCGAGATAGCTGTGACCCCATCTACCCATTCTCGTGAACGCGTCTCGAAATAATCATCCAGACGACCTAACACACGTTCCACAAGAGTAGTACGTTCGGCTGCTATACCCTCCTTTCCCCAGAGATCGGCCCAATCCGAGATGAGCAATCCCCTTTTCAACCAACGATGGATCAAACCTGGCAGCATCACTGCCGGACGGTGCTCGAACATATGGATCACATCAAAAGGCTTAGAGAACAGCACCCAGAAGGAACGGAACAGAATATCGAATGGACTCAGCCCACCGTGCCGAACTCGATGGGGCATCAGATCAGGCATCTCGATCTGTCTCACCCCATCCAGCACCGAGACGCGTTTCGATAGACCCGGTTTGGTGCGACTGGCAATCAGGACGACTTCATGTCCTTTTCGGACAAGTTGGCGGGCAAGGGAAAATGCTCGTATATAACCCCCGCCTACCCCGGCGACTTGGTACGTGAGGAATAAAATCTTCAAACGCTATCCCTTCGCATTGCCAAAAAGGATATCAAGGAAACCTCGAGCTTCGCCTATGAGCCAAGCGGCTTGAGCGGTCATGCTGATAGGCATGGTCCAAAACGCGAGCAGCAACATGTTCGCAGCTATCGTATTGCGCAGAATACGCAACATCAAACTTGTCCAGCGCAATGGGGATAGAGTAAGGAATAGATGTAAACGGATCCTGGCACGGCTCCATCCGTGATATTCTGCACGTAAATTCCCAAATTCTCGACCTCGCCTATATCTCTCAACGATTAACCCAGGCCATGTCGAAACATGGTGATGAATTACCTCTGCTTCTGGAGAGAAATGGATCGAATAACCTGCCGCAGCGACCTTCCACGAAAAAATGGTGTCACCGATCATGTGCTCTCCCGGAAACCCACCTACATCGTCATAAACCTCCCTTGGACAGATAAAGTTCAACGTGGGTGCAATCTCAATCGGACGCGCTTTTCCCCCGGTGAGCCAAAGATCAAATTTGGCGATATGTGTGCCCTGATCCAGCCATTTCGTTCCACTACAAATGACCGATCCGACGACTATATCTCCATGACGGTCGTGGGCTGCGGTAAGGTTGGATAACCAATCTGGAGGGGGAGATACATCAGGATCGGTGAAGATCAACTTGTCGGTAGACGATTTGGCTACACCATAATTTCGCGCTTCATGCGGGAGCATTCGCACAGGGACATGTTCATATCGCACCCATGGATAACGCTTTAAAACAATCTGCTCGCAGCGATTGGTTGGACTGCTGTCTATCATGATCACTTCGAATGCGCGCATATCTTGCGCTTGAATGGAATCAAGGCATTTCGCTACTGTGGCGTGCGATTCATAGGCCGGGATGATGATACTAACGACAGGATCATCGCTCATAGGTAATCGGCTCAATCACGGCCTTCGCGCCGCACCTGGTTAAGTTCATAATGCAGGAAAGATGTTTCCGCGTCCCCCATTCCAAAGATTAATCCCACCGCTTGACCGGCTGCAGCAGCCGTATGGGCAATCAATTGCACAGGCATTGAGATGAAAAATGTCCCCAGGTAATGAGGCCTGTGATTCAGAATATCTCGAAACTGCTTGAAGATTCGCACAGGGGCGATCAACGGTGAAAATAGGACCCATATTGTACGTTTGAGCGCTGACCATTGGAAAACGGCTGCCCTTGTAGGTGCAAACATCCGATTCCAGAGAAAGTATCCACGCACAATACTTGAAATCTCAGTTTCATTGATATGAGAGAGTTTAATGCTTGAACTGAGATAGAGATCGATACCCAGTTCTTGAAGGTGCCACTGTATCACTGGATCACATCGTAATAACTCTTCCAGGGGACGATCAAGCTTGAGGAGGGTCTCCCGATCATATGCGGTATTGTGTCCAACGAGTAGATCATGCAGGCCCTCACGTGCTGGCGGAAGCCATCTCCAGTAATTCATCAGGCCAATTGAATCGCTTATGCCCACACCAGGATTAGCGCTATGCACCTCACCCCCGATTGCCTTCCATCCGCTTGCATGGGCGGCACGGATCGCTTCAGCCCAACCATCAAGGGCTACACAATGTTCCTCGATAAATGCGATGATTTGAGCCCTGGCAATTTGCACTGCCATGGCCCGGCTCCTTCCGAGGGATTCATAATTTGCGCGCGGGATGAGCTTCACGCTGGGGTGATCGGATCCTACTAAGGGTGAATGGTCGGCCAGGCCATAGTCTACAACCAGGATTTCCATCTGCTGAATAAGCGTCTGACGTAGCAAGCTATCCAAACAAGAAGTTGAGCGCTGTCTTTCACCGCCCACTTGTACGATTACGCTTAAGGCTGGAACTTCGGAAGGCACACTCACCTGCGCAATTTCAAGAATAAGTTCTTCACTTTAAAAATTCACAAACCACGAAGCCTAATTGTAACGCCAAACAACTATAGGCTCGGAATACATTTGGTCTGGACGTTCATTGGGATCAATCCGATTGATTTTCAGGGGAAAAGTGAGTACGGCCATCAGGTGCCTCATCCTCGCTCGACGTGAGAGGGTAACACTTGAAGGAATGTGTGTGGCAAGTTTCCTTTTTTATCCCTCAGGTAGCTCTGGAAAGATCCGCAGACCACGAAGATGGGTTTGCGTAAAGAGAATTTCCGTATTGCCCTTTCCGAAAAGGAAGCCGATGGCTTCACCGATTGCAGCTCCGTACTGGGCAAGAAGGATGAATGGCAATCCCATCAATAGTACCCATAAGCGAGGGGGGTTGTTCTTGAGGAACAGTCTAAAAAGGTTGAAGGCTCGGACCCACGGCACGATTGGTGTCGCCACGGCTCGCAATAACCGTTTCCATGCTGGCCAGCG
>JBFFMI010000235.1:0-2984 GCA_041554155.1 Anaerolineales bacterium | reverse complement strand
TACATTTTTACCAGTTGAGCGGGAAAAATCGATGATCGAGGGTTGAGTGGCATAAAGTAGCATTAGATTCTCAAGGATTTGGATCAAACATGAAAAAGAAAAACGAGATACCCGGTGTAGAGGGATCCACCCTGGAAGTCCTTGTAACTCAAGGTGAGAGGCTACAACGTAGCCACGATATTCTTTTCGGTGGTCTATTGTTAACCCTGGCGGCGCTCACAACGGGATTATCCTGGACGACCACGTCGATCATGTGGGGATTCTTATTGCTTGATTGGGGATTGCTGACCTTATTGCCCCATCTGAAGATCTCATATGGACCGGCAAAGCCACCGGCATTGCTGCTGGCGATATTGCGCATCCCTTTTATGTTCGTACCGCACCCATGGAATTGGGTGCTTCAAGCGATTGGGACGTTATTGGTCATCTACGCATTTTTCTTTGAACCTCAAAGCATGGTTGTTACAAGGGAATATCTCATCACGAGTAAGTTTAGAACCGGGGAGAAGCTTCGAATTCTTCATTTTGGCGATTTACACATCGAACGGCTCACGGCCAGAGAGGATAAGGTGCTCAAAGCAGCCCGATCCCTGCAACCCGATCTCATCCTATTCAGTGGCGATATCCTGAGTTTCTCAAACGTTGATGATGCACTTGCTCGTAGCGAGGCGCAGTCTTTCTTTGTACAACTAAGCCACGTCGCGCGGGTTTTTGCTGTAGCCGGCAGCCCGCCAGTTGACAGGAAGTATGTCCTCGAATTCGTCTACGATGGAAGCGATGTAATGCTGCTTGACCTTGAACAGGTGAATATTGATCATCCGCGTGGATCACTTACTCTTACAGGGATTCCCTGCACGCATAATCCAGAGCATGACGGAGAGGCATTAGGAAGACTTAACCCTCCTCGACTCGATGTATTCAACATCCTGCTATATCACACACCTGATCTCGCACCGAAGGCGGCTGCGCTAGGGTACGACTTACAACTGTCCGGGCACACGCATGGCGGGCAGGTGCGGTTGCCGTTTTTCGGCGCTTTATACACATCATCCCTGTTGGGAAAGCGTTATGAATCAGGCCGGTATCAAGTAGGGGATATGGATCTCTATGTAACTCGAGGTCTTGGCATGGAGGGCAAGGCGGCGCCGCGCGTCCGATTCCTTTGCCCACCCGAAATCGTATTATGGGAGATCAGCGGTCAGCAATCTTGAGAAGGCTATGGATTGATGTATGCCGCAAGCGCCTGTCGCAGCGATTCCCGCCAAGGGGGGAGCCTGAGGTCGAAGGCTCGTTCAAATGTAGCGCAATCAAGGGCGGAATACGCTGGCCTTTGTGCAGGACTGGGGAATTCTTCGGACTTGGCTGGGATAACCGTAGCCAGACGCTGACCGGTTATCTCGTTATACAGGTCCAAGGTTTCCCGGGCGAGTTCGAAGCGGCTGCAAGCTCCTCGACCCGCTAAATGGTATAGCCCGCTCTTCTCTCGTATCCCTGCACCGATATCCGGCGCTCCCATCATCAGGACCTGTGTCGTAACTTCTGCCAGCATGCGCGCCCAGGTCGGGCTCCCGATCTGGTCGTCAACAATACGCAGCTGCTCTTGCGTACGCGCCCATTCCAGCACTTTGTTGGGGAAGCTCGGTTGCCTGAAGCTGTACACCCAGCTGGTGCGGAATATCAAGTGAGCGCAGCCGCTTTCAAGTACGGCCTGTTCGCCGGCGAGTTTCGATTGCCCATAAACGTTCAATGGGTCGGGAAGGTCGCTTTCTGTATAGGCTTTATCTTTTTGCCCGCTGAACACATAATCCGTCGAATAATGGACAAGAACAGCATCGAGAATTTCTGCTGTTTCGGCCATCACTTCGGGCGCAAGAGCATTGATCTTGTAGGCGAGTGATGGCTGTGATTCGGCGCCATCGACATTGGTGTAGGCGGAGGCGTTGACAATGGTCCGTGGTCGTTGAGCAAGGATGTACTTTCTAAGCGCGTGCGAGTCAACCAGATCGAGGTCTTCCTGATCGATCGCTTCAACCTCGCCGAATGTCGCCAGGCTACGGGTTAGCTCCCAGCCCAGCTGTCCCAGTGATCCAAAAAGAAGGACGTCGGGAGTGCTCATTGCTGTGAGTTCGGAAAGGGGTCAGCCTGTGCAATCCGAAGCAGATAGGTGCGGTATTCGTTATTTCCCATGGCTACTGCAAGCTGGTGGAGTTGCTCTCGGTCGATATAACCCATGCGGAAGGCAATCTCTTCGGGACACGAGATCATCAACCCCTGGCGTTCCTGCACCGCCTGAATGAAGTTCGAAGCCTGCATCAAAGATTCATGCGTGCCCGAATCCAGCCAGGCGACGCCGCGTCCGAGTATCTCGACGGATAACTGACCGCGTTTAAGGTAGGCAAGGTGGATATCGGTGATTTCTAACTCACCACGTGCGGAGGGGGATAACCCCTCTGCGATTTCGACCACTGTGCTGTCGTAGAAGTATAGTCCGGGGATGGCAAAATTGGATTTCGGATTTTTAGGCTTCTCCTCGATCGATAAAACACGGCCGGTGTCATCGAACTCAACCACGCCGTACCGTTGGGGATCACGTACGGGGTAAGCAAACACAAGACCGCCCTCCATAAGCTTTGCGGCAGATCGGAGCTGTTCGGGTAAGCCATGCCCATAAAAGATATTATCCCCGAGTATGAGCGCGACTGGCTCGGAACCGATGAACTCACGACCCAAAAGAAAGGCGTCTGCTAGACCGCGAGGTTTTTCCTGTTCACAGTAACTGAATGACAAGCCCCATTGCGATCCATCGTTCAAGAGTCGCTTGAATTGGGGTAGATCCTCGGGCGTCGAAACTAAAAGGATATCCTGTATTCCGGCAAGCATTAGCATGGATAAAGGATAGTAGATCATCGGTTTGTCATAGAGCGGTAAGAGTTGCTTGCTGATGCTGCGGGTCAGTGGATGAAGCCGGGTGCCATGTCCACCGG
>JBFFMI010000234.1:0-3044 GCA_041554155.1 Anaerolineales bacterium | reverse complement strand
TCGGTCCCGATTTCGAGCAGAAAATCTGCCGGTTTGTCCGGTGCCGTTCCCCGATCAAAAACCTCCGCCCCCCGGGGCTCTCCCGACCAGCGGTCGATCCAGGGAAAACCCGATTCTTCTCGTTGTGCCAGGTAGCCGTCGGTCACCCTTCTGGCCAACTCGCGCATACGGCCGAAGATCGCCGCCCTTTCGGTCACCCCTACCGCGCCACGGCCGTCGAGCAAGTTGAAGGTGTGTGAACACTTCAACACGTAGTCGTGTGCAGGGAATATCAAACCTTGATCTAAGGCGTTGTTGGCTTCAGCCTCAAACTCATCAAACATCACCCGCAAGCGTTCGATATCGGCGCTCTCAAACGTGTAGCGGCTGTGTTCACGCTCTGAGTCAAGCGAGATTTCACCGTAAGAAATCTTGTCGTTCCATTGGATATCAACAAAACTCTCAACCCCTTGTAGCGCCAGGACGATGCGCTCCAGACCATAGGTGATCTCAACCGATACCGGTTCGAGGGTTTTCCCACCGGCTTGCTGAAAGTAGGTGAACTGTGTTATTTCCTGCCCATCCAACCATACTTCCCAGCCCAACCCCCAGGCCCCTAGCGCAGGTTGCTCCCAATTGTCTTCCACAAAGCGGATATCATGCCTGGCTGGATCGATGCCGAGCGCCATCAGGGATTGTAGGTAGCGCTCCTGTGGATCCCCAGGATCCGGTTTCAAGATGACCTGAAATTGATAGTAGTGGCCCCAGCGATTTGGGTTCTCTCCATAGCGGCTATCCGTTGGGCGGATAGATGGTTCTACATATGCAACCCACCAGTCTTCCGGCCCAACGACGCGCAAAAACGTAGCCGGATTCATCGTACCCGCCCCGACCTCCGTGTGGTACGGTTGCCATATCAAACATCCCTGATCTGCCCAGAATTGCTGCAGACGGAGGATCACATTTTGTAGTGTTGGTTCGAATTGTGGTTCCAAATGCCTGCCCCCGATTGAGTTAAGGTATTGTATCGCTCTCCGGCTGGATCAACGCCCCATTCTGTACCCTACGGATAAAGTGCGGAACCTTTAAGCGTTGCTCAAGCAAGTTGCCAAGAAAGCCTTCCATTAATAGGTCAATCTCGCCGTGAACGCTTGGGCGGACGTTCGCACTGGCTGCTACGTTATAGGTGCTGCGCTGGAAATGCCGTAGGACTTTCAGTGCTGGTAGGGTAATCGGCGAGTCTGCATGCTCCCGTCCCCCACACGTCGGGCACAAAATTCCGCCTTTCTCGAAGGAAAAGAATTGTGCTTCAGGTCGGATTTCTGTACCACAAGCAACGCAGCGAAAGAGCTCTGGACGAAATCCCACTTCATCGAGCAAGCGTAATTCGTAATGCCGCAGCACGCTGCTGGGCTGTTCACCGCTATCCAGACGATGGAGGGCATCTCCTATCAGTCTGTATAAATTCGTATTCTCTTCCTGATCCACGGTGAAATGATCGAGCAACTCGATGGCATAACCGGCAAAACCCACCAGTCCGAGATCAGCGCGTATCCGGGCGTAATATTCGATCGCCTCCGCCTGGGTGATCACATCCAGGTCTCGACCTCTGGCAACCAGCAGACGCACTTTGGTAAATAACTCCAGGTGACCGGCCTTGCGTGATTGTGGTTTGCGCACACCCTTGGCAATCTGTCGCAACTTGCCATATTCGCGACTGAAAACGGTCAGCAATCGATCGGCCTCCCCCAGGTCGCGTCGTCGCAGAATGATCGCTTCAGCATGATATAAGCGCTCTCGCTCGGCCATGCGGCGATTATACCAGTGGGTCTCTTTTCCGCTTTAGGGTGCCTGAGAGGTCACACAGGATTGCCGTTGCGAGGAGCGTAGCGACATCGCGATCTCGCCTGCGGACCAGGCTGCCTGCGCAAGGTTCGATACAATTAAAAGCAGCAATCAACACAATGGAGGGAACAACTTGAAAAAGACGGTTTGGGCTCTCTTGCTCGGCATAGCCTTATCCCTAACAGCCGCCTGCACGACCAGCCCTGAACCAACGCATACGGCGCAACCAGCGACGATCCCCCCCACACCTCCGCCAGAGCCCACGCCAACACCACCAACGCTTCCCCCACAAGAAGCCTGGCGAGACCTGGACCTGCGCTTCGCGCATATCCTGGACGTTTCCTTTACCTTCCTGGAACCCTCCCGGATTCGCTTCGACGTCACCCTGGTGCATGATGATGATGGTGAAGCCCCGAGCTATGCGGATTGGTGGCAGGTTGAGGATCCCTCCGGTTTTGTTTTAGGACAACGGATCCTCACGCATGCACATGGCACGCAACCTTTCACACGTTCGGCAACCATCGATCTCCCCGCCAATTTGGATTGGGTCGTTTTACGGGGTCACGACATGCTGCACGGTTTTGGTGGGCAGGTGATCCGCCTCAATCTACAAAGCGGGGATCAGGAGATCCTTACTTCCTATCCTTGATCATCCACAATGGAAATGCAATCGGGCCGGAAAACTCCGGCCCGATCCTTAGCTCATGGGTAAAGGGAGGATCAACCTGTTTCTAGATCCTTGGGTCCGAAGGCATCGGGCAGGAGCTCTCGCGCCGTCGTCTCGAGCACAATTTCCCCCTTGGCGTCGAGCATGATGACCAGCATATCCGGCCCGAATTCAGTCATGACCTGGCGGCAGGCCCCACAGGGTGACCCGCCATTATCCGTGGCGACAGCAATGGCCTGAAAGGTCTTCTGACCATGGGTGACCGCCTGGAAAACAGCGTTGCGCTCGGCGCAAACCGTCATGGAATATACAGCGTTCTCAACGTTTACCCCATCGAAGATATCCCCGGATTCGGTGAGCAGAGATGCACCCACCCTGTACTTTGAGTAAGGGGCATACGCTTTTTCCCGGATACTCATAGCCCGTGCGATGATTCGCTGCTTAGTCTCTGCCTGGATCGCCATTCGCGTCCTTCTCCGTTTCCCCGCTCTCTATTTTCTCAGCTCTGATCTTGCGAATTCGCCGCCCGCTGACCTCTTCAACCACGAAGTGA
>JBFFMI010000233.1:0-3064 GCA_041554155.1 Anaerolineales bacterium | reverse complement strand
GGGCAAGGCCACTGCCGCCCGGTAGGATCCAAACGGTCATAGGCGATGCCGGCATAGATCGGCGTTGATTGGGCGAGCTCGTCGAATATTTCAGAAACGTTGGAGAATGTCCTATGCTTGGATGCGCCGTTGTCGCCCAGCTTGTCCGCCACTCGTTCGGCAATCGCAGCAGTGATCTCCCAGTCCGTGCGAGCCAAGCCTGGCGGATTGATCACCTTACGGATGCGTTGAATCCGGCGCTCAGTGTTGGTGAATGTGCCGTCTTTCTCCAGGGACGAGGTAGCGGGTAAGAGCAGGTGTGCCATAAAAGCTGTTTCGCTCGGGAGAATATCTTGAACGATCATGAAGTCAAGGCTACGGAAGGCTTGCTCAACATGGTTCGTATTGGGGTCGGACATCATCGGGTTTTCACCCATGATATACATCGCCCGCACTTTGCCTTCTAGCGCTGCGTGTGTCGCTTCGACAATCGATAAGCCGACCTCGGCGGGTAGACTCTCAACCTTCCAGGTCTTGGCCAATTTCTTACGCAATTTATCATCGGTGACGCGCTGATAACCAGGAAAGACATTCACCAGGCAGCCGACATCGCAGGCGCCCTGGACGTTGGCCTGCCCGCGCAATGGATTAACTCCTGTGGAAGGCTTTCCCACATGGCCACAGAGCATGCTTAAATTAGCCAGGGTCATGACGATGTCAGTGCCATTGCTGCGCTGGGTAATGCCCATGGCGTAGAGGATATTGCTATGCCCGCGTTCTTCGTTGTATAGCGACTCGCCGAAGGCGCGTTCACCCAGTGCATACAACCGGGCTGCTTGTTCAATCTGCTCTTCGGCAACACCCGAAATGAGCGCGGCCCGCTCTGGTGAGTACTGTTCGACCACTGCTGCGAATTCTTCAAAGCCCTCTGTTCTATCCTTAATGAATGCTTCGTCGAGCCAGCCTTCGCGAATAATCGCATGCATCATCGCCAGGAAGATGTAAATATCCGTCCCGGGGTGGGGCTGTAAGAATAGGGTGGCGTGATCTACAAGAGGGATGCGACGCGGATCGATAATGATGAGGTTTGCGCCCCGTTTTGTTGCTCGAACGACCTCATAGCTAATGACGGGGTGCGCCTCTGCCGTATTGGATCCGGTAATAAGGATACAATCTGCATCGCGGATTTCAGCGATGGAGTTGGTCATTGCGCCACTGCCGAAGGCCTGCACGAGGCCTGCTACGGTACTGCTGTGTCAAAGCCTGGCACAGTGATCGATATTATTGGTTCCGATCACTGCGCGCATGAATTTCTGAAAGAGATAGTTTTCTTCGTTGGTGCAGCGGGCAGAGGCCAACCCAACAACGGCATCAGGTCCATGCTGTTTGACCGTATCCGCTAGTTTGGTTGCTGCGAGGTCCAGTGCCGTCTCCCAATCCACGGGTATAAAATATTCGTTAATATCGGGCTTGCGGATATCGAGTGGAGAATCCTCTGGGAACTCCCAGGTTTCCTCTGTGATACCCAGGGAATGGGCGAGATCACGTCTGATCATCGGCTGGCTCAAGCGTTCAGGGCTGGAGGCATAGTCCCACCCATAACGACCCTTGGTGCAAAGGAACGGCCCATTGACTGCGCCATTCTCGGGTGCTTCTGCGTATATGATCGTCCCATCCTTAAGCGCATACTCAAGTTCACAACCCACCCCGCAGTATCCGCAGACGGTTCTCGCTCGTTCCAGGTCCCATTCTCGCCCGCGCTTTTGGCGAGATACTGGCATCAAGGCAGCCGTGGGGCAGACCTGGACACAGTTCCCACAAAAGACACAAGTCGAATCGAGCATCGGGCCATCATAGGGTGTGGCGATATGGCTTTCGAAACCGCGTTGGGCAAAATCTATGGCATGCACACCGACGATCTCATCGCAAACACGTACGCAACGACCACAGAGGATGCAATATTGGTGATCGCGGATAAAGAATGGGTTGTCATCCTGATACAGGCTCTTTGAATAAATAGGGATGAAGGATGTTTCCTTCAAATCGTATTCGTAGGCGTATTTCTGGAGCTGGCAAACGCCCGCTTTATCGCAAGTGACACAATCAAGTGGATGATCCGCCAGGAATATATCGATAATGCCCCGGCGAATTTCGGTCAATCGATCAGATTGGGTTTGAATCACTTGCCCCTCAGCGCAAGCTAACCCGCAGCTTGTGATCGGCTGCGCATATCCCTCCACCTCGACCTGACATAAGCGGCAACCACCCGAGACGCTCAATTCGGGGTGGTAGCACAAATGCGGGATCTCGATCCCGTTGCTTAAGGCTGCATCAAGGACGTGGGTGCCATCTTCGACCTGGATGGTTTTACCGTCGATGGTCAGATTAATCATGAACGACTCCCTACTTAAGCTGGATCCGCCCGGGCCATGGTTCTAGTCAGGCGGGTAGTAACGCCTCATACTCCTCCCGGAAGAACTGAAGTGTGCTGAGTACTGGATTTGGAGCCGATTGACCCAGCCCGCAAAGGCTGGTGGATTTGACCATTTCGCAGATTGTCTCCAGTCGCTCCAGGTCACCTGCCTCACCCTGTCTTAGAATTAGCTTGTCAAGCAAGGCGCGGATTTGCACCGTCCCTACTCTGCAAGGTACGCATTTACCGCAGCTCTCATCAACACAAAAGTCCATGAAGAAGTGTGCGAATTCTGGCATCGACGTCGTCGAATCAGTAATGACCAGGCCGCCCGACCCCATGATCGATCCCAGTTCTTTCAGATTCTCGTAATCCACTGGCGTATCAAGGTGGGCTGCTGGAATACAACCGCCGCTGGGTCCCCCCGTTTGCGCAGCTTTAAATTGAGCTTCGCCAGGCACATCGGCGCCAATGTCATACACAATTTCGCGTAGAGTTATACCCATTGGAACTTCGATCAAGCCCGTGTTTGTGAGCTGGCCAGCCAGAGCAAAAACCTTAGTACCCTTACTCTCTTGTGTGCCGATAGCACCATACCAATCAGCACCATTTTGAATAATCGAGGGGACGTTAGCCATTGTCTCGACGTTGTTAATCACGGTTGGCTTTCCC
>JBFFMI010000232.1:0-3252 GCA_041554155.1 Anaerolineales bacterium | reverse complement strand
CTTGCGTTTCTCATCAAAGATGGCGAGACGGGTTTTCATGTCCCCGCCGGGGATGTAGACGCGCTAGAGTCACGCTTAAAAACCATCTTGGAGGATGACATCCTGCGCAAGCGATTGGGGCGTCAGGCAGCATCCTACGCCAAAGGTTATGACTGGGGCGTCATCTCCGATCAAATCCTGGATCTGTATAGTTCTCTATTACCGCGGACAGCCTGACCCTTGGCGATCTTTGGGCTAATTGCGCAGGTCAACCTTCCTGCGCAACGAATTATTAAACAGGTCATCTATTTATGATGCAGGTACAGATCCTCCACAAACCATTTCCAGGGGCTCCAGCCTATCTGGCCGAGATGCTTCATAAGGATATTAAAGTTGGTTGGGGAGAGCCGGAAAGCGATGAGCGTGCGTTCGAGGTCCTCGTGGTCGGGAGGCCGAGTCGAGAGTTGCTGCATCAAAGTTCATCGCTCCAATCGCTTGTGATCCCCTTTGCGGGGATCCCTGCTGAAACCCGAGAGCTGCTGCTGGCTGATTTTCCGAGCTTGCCTGTCTACAACCTGCACCACAATGCCATTGCTACGGCAGAGATGGCCATGGCGTTACTATTCTCCGTGGCGAAAAACTTAATCCCCGCTGATCGCAGCCTGCGCAACCATGATTGGCGCATCCGCTACGCGCCCAATCAAAATTTGATCCTACGAGGCAGCTCGGTACTCGTTCTGGGTTATGGTGCTGTGGGCAAAGAGATCGCAAACCTTTGCCGGGCCTTCGATATGGAAGTACACGCAGTGAACCGCAAGGGCATCTCTTCGTCAATTGTTTCGGGTGTACATCTCCACACGCTGGACGCGCTGGATAGTCTTCTCTCGCAGACCGATATTCTATTTATCGCGCTACCCCTCACACCACAGACGGAAGGTTTGATGGATTCAGATCGATTGGCAAAACTGCATGCGCAAAGCTTGCTCATCAATGTGGCACGCGGCGCGGTTGTCGATGAGAAAGCGTTATACGACGCACTTAATACGCGAACGATCGGCGGTGCAGGCCTGGACGTTTGGTATTCTTATCCGACTGATGAAGCCAGCAGGGAACATACCCCACCAGCAAACTTCGCGTTTCACGAGCTGGAGAATGTCGTCATGAGTCCGCATAGGGGTGGGGGATCCCGCCAAAATGAGTATTTAAGACTTCAACATCTAGCCGAGCTGCTCAACATGCTCTACGCAGGTGAGAGCCCTTCATCCAGAGTTGATGTGCTGGAGGGGTATTGATCAAGCGAGATTGTGGAGCAGAAGTCGGGATAAGCGTTACAATAACCTCCCGTACGGAAAATTAAGGACTTGCAGATCAACATGGAAGAACAAGCGATAAAAAACGTCATCATCGATATGGATGGGGTGCTGGTTAGTGGTCGCAATCTCATCCCTGGCGCGCGCGAATTTATCGAGAGGGTAGAACAGCAATCAATGCCCTTTCTGGTTTTGACGAACAACTCGATATATACACCAAGAGACCTCTCACATCGTTTAAGGACCTTAGGGCTCGAGATCCATCATAAGCGGATATTTACTTCAGCGATGGCGACGGCTAATTTTCTTGATAGCCAGCATCCTAAGGGCAAGGTTTTTATTATCGGCGAAAGCGGTTTGACGGATGCAATGTATTCCATCGGTTATGTCATCACGGATGTCGAACCGGATTACGTCGTTTTGGGTGAAACCTTGAGCTATGATATGGTCATGATCACGAAGGCTGTCCAACTTGTTGCGGCCGGATCGAGGTTTATCGCAACCAATCCGGACCCCATCGGACCCTCGGAAACCGGGCTGGCGCCCGCTACAGGCGCTCTCGCAGCGTTAATTGAGAAAGCCACAAATGTGAGCCCGATGTTTATCGGGAAACCGAATCCTTTCATGATGCGTGCAGCCTTGAACTATCTCGGCGCACATTCCGAAGAGACGGTGATGATCGGGGATCGTATGGATACCGACATTATTGCCGGGGTTGAGAGTGGATTGGATACGATCCTGGTATTGACTGGCGTTACCCAACGCGGACAAGTTGACCGCTTCCCTTTCCAGCCTTCACAGATCGCAGAATCGCTCCATGAAGTCATCTTGTAGTTTTTTGATATCCTGTCCATCTTTGAGGTGAGTAGATATGCTGCCCTTTATCGTAATCGTAGCTGCCATCCTGTTCTTTCTGTTGAAACGTAGTGGAATATTCGACGAACTGGGCACCCGGGACGCTGATGGGGTTAGCAGACGGCGTAAATGGGGCCGGAGGCTCATCGAAGAGATTGAGGAAGATCCAGAATTGAATCAGCGTCTGGAAGTTTTCAAGGATTTTCTGGAGAACCAGCAAGACGAAGACGCCTGACCCTCCCACGAACCATCAGCCAGATCACAAGAGATCATGTAGTGGGACCAGGGGATTATGTTGTTTTCATATATTGGTGAGCTTGCAGGACTTGCAACTTCAGTTATGTGGACGGGAACGTCCACATTTTTCACGCTTGCGGGTCGCAAGATCGGATCGGTGGTTCTAAACCGGATCCGGCTGATTTTAGCTGCGATTTTCCTGATGACGACCCATTGGATACTTTATGGCAATCCGATCCCTTTCCAGGCAATTGGCGTAAGTATTTTTTGGTTGAGCCTCTCAGGCGTGATTGGCCTGGTGTTGGGCGATGCCTTCCTTTTCCAGGCCTTCGTGTTGGTCGGCCCCCGCCTTTCAATGTTGTTGATGAGTCTGGCACCTGTGATCGCAACGATTACCTCATGGTTTTTTCTCGATGAGAAATTGGGTTGGTTGCCGCTACTGGGAATTGTGGTAACGGTCAGTGGCATCGCGCTGGTGGTATCGGATAGAACTCAAGAGCAGCACACCAGCGAGGAGAATCGTATCTACATCAAGGGGTTGTTGTTTGGGTTGGGAGGTGCCGCGGGGCAGGCGCTGGGTTTGGTGACGTCCAAGCTTGGCCTGGCGAATGGCCTCCCGGCACTCTCTGGCAATGTTATTCGCATGCTTGCAGCTGTTATCGTCATGTGGATTGTGACCCTGGCTCTGGGTCAAGCGCGTACGACGGTCAGGACCTTCCTTCAGGGTGGTGTCGCGCGCTTATACGTCCTTGGCGGAGCGATCGTAGGGCCCTTTCTCGGTGTTTGGTTATCCCTGGTAGCAGTGCAATATACCGAGGTGGGGATCGCAAGCACGCTGATGAGTCTGCCGCCTGTATTCCTGCTACCTGTG
>JBFFMI010000231.1:0-3365 GCA_041554155.1 Anaerolineales bacterium | reverse complement strand
TCTGCCAGTGACACTTCGATCCGTTTCTCGCGCTCGGAAATCTCCGGCGAGATGGGTTCAACATCTTCAGGGGGGATGCGGCGCAAATGCTCGGCGCGAACATAGTAGTTCACCGCCAAAAGGTCGTCGAGCAGCTTATACCACTGCCGTCCATCCACTCCTTCGACAAGATCAACCACCCACTGGTTCGATTGATAGTAGAGTCGGTAGAGCGGATCCGATCGAGGGTTGGCTTTGCGGTAGGCGCGGGTGAAGGGGACGGAAACCTGAAAGATCCCCCCGCCTTCAGGAATATCGGCATTGGGTTCTTGCGGTTTCCATTCAACCAGCTGGATTTCCCCGGAATGCACATAGCCGTCGGCAGTTTCATACCAGAGGGGATTATGCGCCGGCCCCTCATCCACTATTTCCCGGCGGATCAGATTGATCAGGCTGTCCCGAGACAGCCAATCCAGACGTCGCGAGTCGAAGTGGGGTTCCTGGAAGAGACCGATCCGCGTGTTGGCCACGCGTCCCATACCAAAGGGAGATGAGATCCCGTTGGGGGGTGGGGGCTTGAGCATCACGCTGGCTACGCCCATCCCGCTTAGCTTCATGAATTCACGCCGAGAGAGCCGGTTAAGCATCTGTCCATTGTATCGAGAGCGGGTCCAAGCTGCAATAGGAGAAAGTCTATAGGAAATCGTCAAATATCGTCTTTGCGCACCAAAGAATGCTCACGCAATTTCGCATAGCCATATATATAGGCGGCCAGGGGATCAAAATCCTGTGCGTGATATAATCCAGCGCCACACACATGTGGGTGTGTGCTCGGCAAGGCAGTCGAATCGATTTTTCAGAGGAACGTGTGGTAAGAGCCTTTATTGCGATCGATCTCTCCCCGTCGATCCGATCCTCCATTCAACACTTTCAAGCGCAGCTTCAATCGCATCTTCATGATGCTCCAGTACGCTGGGTTCCGGTGGGCAACATACACCTGACCCTGAAGTTCCTTGGGGACATTCAACCAGAGCAGGCTGATCCCATCCTAAGAATGCTGGCTGAGGTAGCAACGCCAACGCCCGTGTTTGATATCAAGATCAGGGGCTTTGGTTTTTTTCCCAACGATAAGCGACCGCGTGTGTTGTGGATCGGTGTGAATCAAAGCGGTAGCCAGCTCACCAGGCTTCAGGAAGAGATCGAGCAAGGGCTCTTAGCTTTGAATTTTGAAAAGGAGCACCGCCGCTTTCACCCACACCTCACGCTGGGGAGGGTCAAAAAATCGGCGCAGTCTGAACAGGTAAAGTCCTTATCCCGGCAGCTCAAAGAGGTTGAACAACCCGATCTCGGTGTCCAGTGGGTCGAGGCTATTCATCTTATCCAGAGTAGACTGAGCCCATCTGGAGCGACCTATTCTCCGCTGGGCAGCGCAGAACTCGAGCGCAACCGATGAAGGCAATCCAACTGATCAGCGTGATCGGTGCATCTGCTTGCAGCCCAGATCAAGCCTCCTTTGCTGAGCAATCGGGAAAATTGCTGGCCGCAGCTGGCCTGGGCATCGTCTGTGGGGGCCGTGGGGGAGTCATGCAGGCAGCCTGTAAAGGTGCTTGGGAGGCGGGTGGATTTACCCTGGGGATCTTGCCCGGGATTGATTCGACTCAGGCGAATCCTTACCTGACGGTCACGTTGCCTTCTGGCCTCCATGAAGCCCGCAATGTGCTGGTTGTCCTTGCCGGGGAGGCGGTCCTGGCGATCGGCGGGGGACAGGGCACGCTCTCCGAGATCGCCCATGCCTCACGCCTGGGCAAGGTTGTCGTGGGATATCAAACCTGGGAAGGACGTGTACAGGATGAGGGTGAACTGCCTATCCTTCGAGTAGAATCTCCAAAGCAGGCACTGGGGGAGATAAAAAGACTCGTACTGCAGCAACCCTAGGAGTGTAGGAGGGTGTGCCATCGAAGAAGCATTGATAGTAGCGCAGAAAATTATTGAAATCCTGGAAGATAAAAAAGGGGAAGATATCCTCCTGTTGGATTTAAGGGAGATCGCATCCTTTACCGATTACTTCGTTCTATGCAGCGGTCCCAGCGAGCGCACCCTAAAGGCGTTAGCCGATGAAGTTCAGAAGAAACTCAAGCGGGAAGATGAGATTCTGGCGATGAGTATTGAAGGGGATCCCGAGGGGGGATGGATCCTTGTCGATTACGGCAATGTGATCGTGCATATTTTTTCCCCGGCTGTGCGTATGTACTACCAACTCGAAGAACTCTGGCACGATGGACAGGTGCTAGTCCGAATTCAGTAGCGCCGGGGATCTTTGCTCCCACCAACTTAACAATTCAAACGAAGCCGGCCCGCGTCTCACTTCATCCATGAGCGATGAGATGGGCGTTACCTCCGGGTTGATCTCGATCAGGTAGGCACCGTGGTCTTTAGCGATCATGGGTAGTTCCGCTGCGGGGTAGACCACGCCCGAGGTTCCGATGACAAGGAAGATGTCGGCCAGCTGAGCCTCAGCAACGGCTGCCCTGATCAGCTGAGGATCTAAGCTCTCACCAAACCAAACAACATTGGGCCGTGCGATTTGATCGCATCGGGGGCAATTGGGTGGGATTGCAGGGAGTGGATAGCGCCGTTCCTCCCAGCGATGGAGGCAGTGGGTACATCTCAAGTGCCATAGGCTACCGTGCAGTCTTATTACATTCCTGCTTCCAGCCTGTGCGTGAAAACCATCCACATTCTGGGTGATGACAGAAAATTTGTCGAGGGAATTCTCCATCTCGACCAAGAGTTGATGGGCTCGGTTGGGTTGGCCCGCAGCAATTAAACCCCGGCGCCATTCGTAGAAACGCCATACCAACTCGGGGTCATGATCAAAGGCTGCTTGTGTGGCCAACTGACGCGGATCATGCCCTTGCCAGATGCCATCGGCAGCGCGAAAAGTTGGTATGCCGCTTTCTGCGGATATACCGGCGCCAGTTAGGACGACGATCGATTTTGATTTTTGGCTCATGCGGGGGTGTGGATTTATTCCGCTTCGAAGATCCAGCGATCTGTATCACGTGACCAGGTGTGGATTTGATCCGCAGAAAACCAGAGTGCGATCTCGCTCTTCGCCGTCTCAGGTCCATCACTGGCGTGGGTTAGATTCCTTCCGACTTCCAGGGCAAAATCATGGCGGATGGAACCGGGTGCCGCTTCGGTGGGGCGGGTAGCACCCATCGTCTGCCGCACTGCCTCGATCGCTTTGGGACCTTCCCAGACCATCGCCAGAACTGGTCCTGAAGTAATGTAATCTATCAAGCCAGCATAGAAGGGCTTTCCTTTGTGCACGGCATAGTGTTCTTCGGCGAGCGCTTTTGACACGGATTGGAACTGTGCCGCTA
>JBFFMI010000230.1:0-3541 GCA_041554155.1 Anaerolineales bacterium | reverse complement strand
TGCCATAAAACCTCGCCTACCACTTCAACATATCGATCTCTTCCGCTGCAACCGTGTTGCGCCGGCGGTAGATCGAGATAATCAAGGCTAGACCTACTGCAGCCTCCGAGGCAGCCACAGCAAAAACAATCAGGGCGAACGCCTGCCCTGCGATGATGTCGGGTGTGATATAGCGCCAAAAGGCGACCAGGTTGATATTCACAGCGTTGAGCATGAGTTCGATTGCCATCAGGATGGCTAATGCGTTGCGTCTTGCCAGAGCACCATACAACCCGATACAGAAGAGTGTCGCCGAAAAGAGAACGTACCAGGAAAGTGGGATCATGCTTCCACCTCCTCATCCTTGCCTTTTACAAGTGGCCAGGCGACCATGATCGATCCAATCAAAGCTGCCAGCAATAGCACCGAGGCGACTTCAAAGGGGATGATGTAGCGGTTGACGTCCACCAGCGCTGTCCCCAGATCTTCGAGGATGGCTTCCTGGCTCGCAACCAGGGCAGGAGCCTCGACGGCGAGCGCGGGTGTCTGCGTGAAGAGAGCGATCAAACCAGCGAACAGGATCAATGCTGCGATGGCTGCGCCCCACCAGGATTTAGTTACCTGACGGAAGCGCTCCCGTGTAGCCCCTTGTGTGAGCATCACCACAATAATGATCATGATGGCGATCGCGTCGATATAGACTGCGACTTGGACAACTGCCAGAAACCCTGCGTTAAGCAGCACGAAAAGCACGGCGACTCCGGCCAGCGTCAGGATCAACCACAAGGCCGCATGGACCATGGATGGGGTCGTGACGACCATGATTGCCGAGACGATCGTTAGAAAGGCAGCTACGAGAAATGCGATTTGGAGTAGGCTCAGCATACGGACTCTCTCATTAAGTGCGGACTAACCTGCTTCAGGCGCAGATTCAAATTTGGATCTTGCGTTACGTGCGTAAACCCCAAGTGCGACAAGCGTCAGGAGGACGAGCAATGCATTTGCACCCACATGGGTGAGTAAACGGCTTATGCCAACCTCAGTCGCGAGTTTCTCCGCTACGGCGGTGAAAACCAGCCCAAATAACGCCACCGGGGTGATGAATTTCCAGTTCAGGGAGTTCATCTGATCGATGCGGATACGCGGGAATGAGCCCCGGATCCAGATGACGATGAAATAGACGATCGAAGTTTTGATGATGAAGTAGAGCATCCCCAGGATCGGGTAGAGATCAACCCACGGGCCACTCCATCCGCCCAGGAAGAGTGTGGCGGTCAGCGCTGAGATGGTGAAGGCATGCAGAAATTCAGCAACGAAGAACATGCCAAATTTCAAACCAGAGTATTCGATATTGTAGCCAGCTACGATCTCTGAATCCGCTTCAAGCAGGTCGAAGGGTGCTCGTCCGACCTCGGCCAGAGAGCTAAGGAAGAAGACCACAGCTGCAATAGGCGCGAGGACGAGAAATGGGATTGGTCGCTGTGCCTGTACGATGGTGTTCATCGCCATCGATCCAGAAAGCAAGACGGGGACGAGCAGGGCCAGGGCCATGGGTACCGCATAGGAGATCATCAGTGCCACGGTTCGGAAAGCCCCCAGCAGGGCGTATTTATTATTCGAGGACATCCCAGCCAGCAGGATCCCAAGCGTTCCGATAGCACCAATAGAAATAATGTAGAGTACGCCGACGTTGATATCCGCCGGTAAGATCGTCGGCGCAAGCGGCATCACAGCCCATAGCCCGACAACTGACATGACCGTCACCAATGGCGCGAGATTGTAAGGAACGAGATCCGCACCCGTTGGGGTAATCAATTCCTTGGTGACCAGTTTGAGCAGATCCGCCACCGTCTGGAAGACACCGAAGGGTCCAACCCGGTTTGGACCTATGCGATCCTGAATGCGTGCAACAATCTTGCGCTCAGCCCAGATCAGCAGAAAGGTGAGCAATAGCAATACAGTTGCAATGATCACAGCACTAAGGAGTTGCAGCAAGAACGAGACAAACCCCGGTATGAGTCCCAGACCCAATAACCAGGTACTGAGCACATCCCCTATCCAAGCTATCGGATCTTTCAAGATGTCGATCATGCCCTACTCCAGCAAACGTAAATAAATGGCTGATGTGGGGTCACATCAGCCAGATTACTCCTATGTGTTACCTAAACCCATTCAAGGACCCCCTTGCGCCAGGCGTAGAATAAGCCGGCAGCAAGGATGAGAATAAACAAAACACCTTCAAGCACCATATATAACTGGAGCTTATCGTAGGCGACAGCCCATGGGAATAAGAAGACAGCCTCAATATCAAAGACAACAAAGATCAGGGCGTAAATATAGTATGCGCCCTTAAGTTGAACGTTGGTATCCCCCACTGTCTCAATACCGCATTCGTATATTGATTCCTTAATCGCATTGGGTTTTTTCGGGGAAAGGATCCAGTTGGCGACAATGGCAACACCCGGGAGGAGCATTCCAGCGCCTAGAAGCAGTGCAATGAAGACCCAAGGTTCGAGCATTTAGGCTCCTTCAATCAAGCTGGGGAGTTTTGGCGGAACGGACGAAGTTTACCATGTCTAAGAGGTTGCGTCAAAGGTCACAAGATCAAACCGCCAAGATAATGGTTCTCTGCGTAAATTTAGGCCAATCTGCACTATTTATACAAGGAGCCAAGGTAAAGTGGGGCGGCGTAATCCCAATCAAACAGAGATTACGCCGCCTTTCCCTCCGTCGCCCCGTGTGCGGATAAATCCGGTCGTCACGTGGCTCGGAGGGAACTCACTGAGAAGGTAAACCCCCTATCCTTCTCACGAGTTTTCAATAGGAATCCCCGCCTTAACCTTCGGCCCTCCGCCCAGAGCGAGGGATATGTATTTCCAACCTTAGCGAGGGGGGGAATCAAAACGCGGCGATCACGCCGCAGGCTTTATAAGCAAAACACCCATGCATTCCCCCGTTCCTTTCCATCCCCCTTATAGTACCCTGATACTACATGCTTAAATGTAGCATGGCAGGCGCTCATTTGTCAACTGACATTTGGAGTGTACGGTGATCTCCCGCCTCTCATTTGTCATCGCGGGCGCCAAAGGTGCTTAGCAATCTCCCCTAAAGTGGATCATGCATGTACTTATCAGAGTTATATCTTTCCGAAAGATTGCCCCGGTGCTTAGCGGCACCTCGCGATGACAATCCTGAAAAAAATAGCCTCCTGTAGAGCTTCAAATGGAGTCCGTCAACTTTGCTTATGGGCAGCAGCGCAGCTGGTAGTTTGCATCCGGTCTCTCATTCACACAGGTAAGATCCCAACAAGGTCTGAGGTACGGAATCCTCATGGCGCGAGGCGATGGCCTCTTCCGATCAAGATCGGAAACCCATCCCGAAAGGCACCCTCCCACTTTGCTGGTATATAATCCCAGCGTGTCTACTGACGAAATACCCGCTTCCTGGTCGATATTTATTCAGGACCACCCTGAAAGTCACCTGCTCCAAACTCCCGAGTGGGGCGAGCTCAAATCAACCTTCGGATGGTATGCACATCCTGTCATCCAGGGACAAAGTGGGG
>JBFFMI010000229.1:0-3548 GCA_041554155.1 Anaerolineales bacterium | reverse complement strand
AGTCATCCTGGCGTGGGTCCAATCACGATCAATGATCAATTCGCGGAAGAAGCGTTCACAGTCTACGATCATCCCAAGGTGCTCATCTTCGAGAAGCAAGCAGATTTTGATCCACAAGTGGTCTTTGACGTGTTGGAGCAGGTTGATGTTAGCCGGGTAGTGCACACGCTGCCGAAAGATGTTGGGGAAGCACCGAAGGATCTGCTCCTACCGAAAGTGCGCTGGGAAGCTCAAAAATCCAGTGGCAGCTGGTCTGATTACTTTAATCCCGAAGACATAATTAACCGCTGGCCAGTTGTGACTATCCTGTTCTGGTGGCTCTCCATCGGCTTGATGGGTTTGATCCTGTTCCCCTTTACGCGACGAGCGCTCAAGGGGCTTTCAGATAACGGATATGCACTTTCGCGCCTTGTTGCGTTGATACTCTTCGCCTGGATCGCCTGGATGGTGGGGAGCCTGGGTGTGCCTGTAACGCGTGCATCCCTGATCATCATCCTGCTGCTACTCTCTGGGGGTAGTGCAGTCATCGCCTGGAAAGATCGCCAGGAGATCAAACGTTTCTTTATTGAGCAACGGCGCCAGGTTTTGTTTGTTGAACTCTTTGCAATTAGCTTTTTCTTGATGGATCTGGGTATTCGGGTTGGCAACCCAGATTTATGGCATCCAGCAAAGGGTGGGGAGAAACCAATGGATTTCTCCTACTTGAACGCGGTGATCAAGAGCCGGATCTTTCCTCCATATGATCCCTGGTTCTCTGGTGGCTACATCAATTACTACTATTACGGTTTTGTGATCATAGGTATGCCGATTAAGTTGCTCGGGATAGTACCTTCAACAGCCTACAACCTGGTAATTCCCACACTGTTCTCGCTTCTTGGTCTTACGGCTTATTCAGCAGGTTCAAATCTGTTCCTGGCTGCAAGGACCACAGACCAGCCCGGGCTTGCGAGGCACGCCAGAAACGCAGGGATCCTGGCGGCCATCCTGATCGTATTTGCCGGAAATCTGGGAACAGCCCGCATGTTCTATGATGGTTTTAAGAAAATAGGAACCCCGCCAGCATCGGAGGAAGGAACATTCGTTGTTGGTGCGCTGCAAGCTGCGCGCGGCGTTGGCCGGTATATTTCAGCCGACGAACAAATGCCCTACCCGATAGATCAGTGGTACTGGAATCCAAGCCGGGCGATTACCCCGGGAGAGGGTGAGGCGGGGCCGATTACAGAATTCCCCTTCTTTACCTTCCTCTATGCCGATTTACACGCGCATATGATCAGCCGGCCCCTGACTCTCTTTAGCCTGGCATGGGGCCTATCTGGCTTAACCCTCGCCAGGCAAGGGGCTAAACGCAAGCGCTTCGATAGGATCGCCTGGCTCTTTCTTGGAGCATTGGCACTGGGCGCGCTAAGGCCTACCAATACATGGGATTTCCCTGTCTACTGGGCGCTCGCTGGGATCTCTCTGATGTATGCGGTTTGGTTATCGCGCAAGACCCTGGATCGACGCACCGTTACCGAAGCTGTCCTGAGTGCAGGCTTGCTTATCGCTGCTGCTCAAGTCCTCTATCAACCCTTCCACCAATGGTACGGATTGGGATATGAACAGGCAGATTTCTGGAAAGGCTCGCTCACACCGCTTATCGATTATCTGACCGTACACGGCATCGCACTCTTCTTCATCGTTGCCTGGATGTCGTGGGAGACCAGGGAATGGCTGGCCGCAACGCCACTCTCAAGCCTCAATCGATTGCGGCCTCACGCTGGCGTGATCGGAGCCCTCTTCGTCATCTGGTTCTCCATCTCCACGCTGCTGTTGGTGTCCGGCTACTCGGTCGCAGTGATCGTGATGCCGATGATCTTGTGGTCTTCAATTTTGCTCTTCCGGCCTCAGATGCAGATTGGCAAGCAGTTCATGCTGGCTTTGGTCGGTGTGGGAATCGCGCTGACTTTCGTGGTGGAAGTGGTCGTTCTCCAGGGTGACATCAGCCGGATGAACACCGTTTTCAAATTCTACTTGCAGGTGTGGGAGTTGTTGAACCTAGCGGCTGCTGTGGCTTGCATTCTCGTGCTGATCGATCTCCATCAATGGAATGATGGTTGGCGCTGGGCATGGACAACCACAAGTATCCTACTGGTATTCTCCGCCATGCTCTATCCCCTCACCGCCTCGATGGGAAAGATCCGGGATAGGATGACGCTCACGGCACCGGCATCCCTGGATGGAATGCGCTACATGGCGTACACACAGCGCTACCATGAACTCGGGGAGGTCCTTGATCTTTCTGAAGATTATGAGGCAATACGCTGGATGCAGGACAACATCCAGGGGACACCGGTCATTGTTGAGGCGAATGCACCGGAGTATCGCTGGGGATCACGCTACACCATCTACACCGGTTTACCCGGGGTGCTGGGATGGCGGTGGCATCAATTCCAACAGCGGGTCTCGACCGAGTCGAATGCCGTGGATCTGAGGTTGTTCGATATCACGGCCTTTTATCTGACCCAATCGGTCGAAGAAGCGCGCGCATTCCTGGATCAATATGAGGTCGGATATATCATCGTTGGTGGTTTGGAACGAACCTATTACGCCCAGGTAGAACCATGTTGGGAGATGACCGAAGGATCGGGTGTAACGTGTGACTTGCGTGGGTATCCAATGGGTATGCCCACAAGCTACGAGATCCCGCCCGCAAAATGCTCTCCGATTGAAACTGAAAATCCCTCTGCGGGTTTGATCTGTCCGACATTCGGGCTCGATAAATTTGAGGCCATGGCAGCGGATGGTGATTTGACGCTTGTTTACCACGAGGACGGCACGAAAATCTATGAGGTGATGAGATGATCTTGCCGATCTTCAGCTGGTGGTTGATCAGTGGTATTTTCGCTGCTGCTGTATTTCCAATTAGCTGGCACATTTTCCACCGCTTACCCGATCGAGGCTACGGATTCCTTCGGACTTTCGGACTTGTTTTATGTGGTTATGGCTTCTGGATGGGAGCATCGCTCCAGCTCTTGCCGAATAATTACAGCGGTGTGGTAACGACTCTTCTAGTGCTCATCATGATTGCATTCTTTACGGCACGAGGTTCCTGGCATCAAATGCGAGCGTGGCTACATGCTCGTAGGCGATCTGTCCTGTTCATGGAGTTGGTGTTCCTCCTGGCTTTTGTTGGTTGGGCATGGGTTCGAGCGAATAACCCGGAGATCACAGGCACGGAAAAACCGATGGAATTGGCATTTGTCAATTCGATACTACGTTCGGAAGGTTTCCCGCCGCGCGACCCCTGGTTGTCCGGGTATGCCATTTCTTACTATTATTTTGGTTATGTGCTTATAAGCATGTTGACCATGCTTTCAGGGGTTGCGCCAGGTGTTGGGTTTAACCTGGGAAATAGTTTGTGGTTCGGACTGGTCGCTGTCGGTAGTTATAGCCTGATCTATAACTGGATCAATCGCTCCAGTCAGGGGGAACCCAGATATTTACCTGCGCTGGTGGGTCCATTGGCGACCTTGATTTCAGGTAACCTTGGTGGTTTCCTTGAGGTTCTT
>JBFFMI010000228.1:0-3615 GCA_041554155.1 Anaerolineales bacterium | reverse complement strand
CGCTGGATCATTGATATGCTACTTGCGGGCGACCAGCGCAGTGGTTGCCTCAGGTTATGGGTTAACCTGGCTGTTGGTCGGGAGTCTTAAGGCTAAAGCATGTTCAATTGGAGCAAACGTCAACTCGGGAAGTACTCCCTTGTGCGCAAGATCGGTAGCGGCGGGATGTCTTCCGTATATAAAGCGATTGACGAAGAGAACCAGCAGGCAGTGGCGGTAAAAGTCCTGCCTCCAGGCCTGGATGACGCCACCAATTTCCGGCTCCGCTTCGAGCGCGAGGCCAAGATCCTCATGCGCCTGCGCCATCCCCATATCGTGCCTTTACTCGACTTCGGTTCTGAAGATGGCATCTACTACATGGTGATGCCGTTGATGGAAGTGGGTACGCTGCGTGATCGATTGTTGAAGGGTCCGATCCGCCCGGAGGAAGGCGCAGTGATTATCCGCCAGATCGCCGAGGCGCTGCAGTTTGCACATAATGCTGGAATGGTCCATCGCGATGTAAAACCATCCAATATCCTCATGGATGGCGAGGGCAATGCCTGGCTCTCGGACTTCGGGACCGCTTACGTCCGCAACGCAACCGCAAGTCTGACCGGTTCGAGCGTGATAGGCACGCCACAGTACATGGCGCCGGAGCAAGCACGCGGCGAGCCGGTGAGCGAGAAGACTGACGTTTACGCACTGGGGATTGTGCTCTATCAGATGTGCACCGGTCAGCTGCCGTTCGACGCCGACACCCCCCTGGCGATCGCTATGAAGCACACCAGCGAGCCCCTGCCGCGACCCACGCTGATCAACCCCAATATCCCACAAGAGGTGGGCAAGGTATTGATCCGGGCGCTGGAGAAGAAACCGGAGAACCGTTACATTTCCGCCATCGCCTTAAGCGAAGCCTTTGAACATGCCCTTGAATTGGTGTATGACCCCGAGGCACGAGCGCTCAAACCAGGGGCGCGCCGCGCCGATGACGACACGCAGGATTTCATACCGGGGATGGATGAATCGGCCGATAGCACGCGTATCGGTGAGGCCGTGCAAGCTCCGCCGCGCAGGCGTAGGTTGAGACCGGTGCTTTTGGTTGGCGCGCTGGCGTTGATCCCGCTGCTCTGGCTGCTGAGCCGCATCATGGGACCTTCTGCATCGGCCGATGATGGCCCAATTCCGGTGACTTCTAGCCCGACAGTTCACTGGGAAGCCACCGTAAATGCGCTCTCAACGGCCGTGGCCTCTGCGGCAGGCGCGGGCATGTCACCAGAACAGGTTGAAGCCGCCATCGCCGCCACATTACAGGCGATGATCCTGGAGGTAGGCGGCCCGGAGGAATTGGCGACGATCCTGCCAACTGATGAATTGCCTATTGTGGCGACCTCACTGGCCGAGACCGTTGTGGCGCAACTAACGGCAACGAACGCCGTCACCAACACAGCGACTGCCTCTGCGACATCTCCAACACCACCGGGCACAATCGCGGCGACAACCACCACGCCTTTGGTGAGCACGACACCATCGGCTTCTGCCACTGCGAGTCCAACGCGCACACCAACCCAGACTTTCACGCCCACCCGGACCTCGACGCCGACGGTTACAGCGACCAGGACCGCAACCGTGCCGCCTACGAGCACGCCCTCGCCCACGGTGGATATCTGCGGGTTGATAGGCGTAGGTGGTTTTTCAGTGAATGGCAGCACAGCCAGGTGGACGATCACGAATAATTCCGGGGCTGCGATCACTCTCGATTCGATGAATCTTTCCTGGCCACCCGCAAACGACGCCCTCTTTAACGTATTTCTGAAAGGCGGCATGATCTGGTCGGGTGTCTTGACCTCCTCGCCCACGAGCATCAGCTCCTGGAGCGGCGGGGCAGGAGCACGGCAGATTGATACTTCGGCCAATCTGGAGCTTTTCTTCGGGGTGGCCGCCTCGTCGGGCTACAGCCTGACTCTGAATTTCACAAATGGCTGTCAAGCCACTACTGGAAATTAGCTGGTGGATCGATGATGCAAGAGCGCAGACGGCGGACCGTGGCAGGGTTTTCCTGTGGGCAGCTGCTGTTACTGTCGCTGTTTGTTATCGTGATTGCGCTGACCGCCGGGCTGGTCTTTGGTTACTCACTGGGGCTGTTTGATTCATTCCTGCAGCGGGATAAGCTGCCAGTTCAGCCAACCTTGACCGAATCGAACGAACCAACTGGAGCGGCGTCAGCTGATGCCAGCCCTGAAGCCTCAACACAACAATTCCAGACCACAACCACTGCACTTGAATCAACATCAACGCCGGCAGATGAGCCCGCCACTGAGACACCATCGCTGCCTGCAACGGAGACCACCACGCCCACGACGCCCCCTACAGTACCGGCGAATGTGTGTACACAGGTAGACCTGGATTATTTAAATGTAACCAGCAACATCGTCGCTTGGCGGTTAAGCAACGACAGCGGCCAGGCTTTCATTCTCAACCGGATCGAGATCACATGGCCGGGCTCGAATGACGCCATATTCAACGCGTTCCTTGATGGGGAAGTGATCTGGTCTGGGCAGGATTTGGTATCACCGACGATCATCACCACTTGGTTCGGTGAGCACAGCAATCGTGTGCTCGGTACGCTCTCGCGCCTTGAATTCTTCTTCGGGACCAATGCGGCTTCTAGCGGCTATGATCTGACAATCGGCTTCGAGAACGGCTGTGTAGTATCCCAATCGCGCTAGTCAGGATATGAATACTGTTAGGAAAAAGGCCACCATCATCGATGGTGGCCTGGTCTTACGAACCAACCGCGTCTAGCCCTGAAAGTGGCGTGCTTTTCTTCAAAACATCAACGGATGGTGAGTGTGCCCGATCCCGGATCGAAGTAGATCACAATAACGTCACTGGCGGCATCGAAATTGGATGATTCCCACTCACCGGTATCGTTGTCGTCGTCATTTGCGTCATCGACCAGATCAAAACTGGTCGGGATGCGCACCCCTCCTGAACCGCGATCGTCCACTACCAAGCGGACACCAACATCGGTAGGTACGTCGATGAAGATGCTGCCTGAGCCGCCCTCGACTTCCAGATTCATCGCCACACCAGAACCAATAATGACATCAAAAGAGCCGGAACCCACATCGAAGGTTGCTTCGAGATCAGCTTCATCTTCGATTGTTATATCGAAGCTGCCTGAGCCACCATTGACATCAACGGGATAGCGAGAGCTGCCAGCCGGGATCATCAGATCGGTGCTTCCTGATCCACCGTCGACCTGCAACTCATCCAGCATCAGACCGAAGAAGTTGAGCGCGGCGGACCCTGAACCCACATCCACGGAAAGATCGAGGGGAACTTCAGGGCTAAGCCCGATCTCCCAGGTCATGTCGCGTGTTGTGGCAACACTCCAATCAAGGTCAAAGAGACTTGAATCTACCGGGTGGAGGTCGATAGATTTTCGCTGATCACCACGCGCGGTGTACTTGACATCCGTATAAGTCTCCAGAACGGCGTCAAAAAGCGCATCCGAATCGACCGTCGAATCGATGGTGGTCGCGTAGCGCTCGAGATCGAGTTTGACCTCCGCCGATGTGGTGTTCCCCAGCGGGGTGTTTATTGGCACCGTCTTGCGCTCAACCGAAGGGG
>JBFFMI010000227.1:0-3626 GCA_041554155.1 Anaerolineales bacterium | reverse complement strand
GGGCGGCGTGGTGGGGGTCTTGGTTACGGTTGGGGTCAGGGTGTATTCCGGTGGGAGGGTGGGTGCAATGTAAACAGGTTCGGCCGGCAAGGTCGAAATGATCTCAACAGCGGCGGGCTCTTGAGGGATCAACCCCCCTAGCGCGGAACAGCTTTGCAGGAGCAGTGAACTGAGCAGGATGATGGAAATCTGCCGAAACATGGCTGAGAGTATGCCGGAAAGGAGCGGGTAGGTCAAGAAGAAAGCGCGCGTTGCTACATGCCAAGCAGCGTATCCGCCCGGTCGATATTCTCCTGGACCCTGGCATAGTACTCACCCACGTGCAGGCCATCCATGAGGGCATGATGCCCCTGAACTGACAGCGGCATATGCTTACGCCCCTCGATATCATAGATCTTGCCCCAGGCGATACGTGGGACCGAATCGACTGGGTGGAAATGCATCGGATGCATAAAACTGGTAAACGAGACCCAGGGGATACTTGTCATGAAGAGCAACGCTTCTTCCTGTTCCTTATCCTCGAGGGTTGGGTTTTCCCGTACAAAGTGGATCATCTCTACTGCCTCAGCAGCGAAACCAGAGAAGATGGGCTGGTACTCTATCGTGCAGAAACTGAAGAGATTATCGGAGGTCAATATCGTGATAGAGGGATGCACCACGGCATGTTCGATGATCTCATCATCGCGGATGCGCCAGCGGAAATTTACGATTTGATTCGCGCTGTGGGCTAACAAGTAGGTGATGGCTATCGTAAGCGAAACGCTGTGCTCCTTGACCACCGGTAGCATTTTTTCCACATCGACGGTTGCCGTCATATTGAAATGGGGAAAATCGAATGCACGGTAGGTTTCGAAATGCTTGCGTCTTGGCCAGCTTTCCAGGTTGATGGTTTTCATGGTCCATTAACCCCCGGGGGTTGGTGTTGGTGGTGCCCCCTCCACCGAAATATCGTCGGTATAGATTGGCGAAAGGTTACCCAGCGAATCTCGATATTGGACTCGGACGTAGAACCCGGTCCAATTGATGGGCACGCGGTAGGTGAAGGTTAGTTGCTCGCGAAAAAGCCCCCAGGGTTCAGTGTAGAATCCCTGCTCCAGATCTGCGAAGCCACCGACCTTGTAGCGCATCTCGGTAACCGGCGCTTGTCGCCCGGAGGCGCTGAAGCGAACCGTGATTTCAATATCGTCACCCGCAGTGGCGCCAACACAGCAGGATCCATCTTCAATGACGACTTCACCGGAGACTAAGGCTGCGTTGGTTTCTGGCGGGGTGACAACTGCGGTGCCTGATGCCGGCCCACGAGTCGCAAGGTAAGAGATTAGTGACGAGAACTGTGCGTTTTCGGTGGCGAGCAGTGAAACCTGCGTTGCCATATACGACACCATGTCGTCCTGCCGATCGATTTGTCCCTTTAGTGCATCTACGGTCGCTTCAAAGCCTTGCACCTCATCTTCTATAGGTGTGATGCGTTCAATCGTCAGCAAGCTGCAGGCGTTAAGAGATGCGAGAATAAGTAATGCAAACCACCATGGAATACGCCATCTTTTATTCATCCCAGACTCCGCTCCTTGATCTTTGATCATTCGATAACATCTGGCGAGCATAAGCCCGGATCAAAGCGCAGAATACGATCTGATCCCGCATCTGTGATCCATAGACGACATTGCTCATCGAAGGCAATCCCGGAAGGCAGGATCATAGCACCGCCGGTAAAGCCAAGTTGGAATTCGCCATTCGATGTGAAACATAATACCCGGCCTCCCTCGGGATCAGTCACACAGACGTGTCCCTGTGGGCTTAAAGCCAGATAAGGTTTGTTTTCGATGGATTGCCCAAACCAGGCGTCGATGGGCCAGCCCTCCCTTGCTGTAAATTGCAGACCATCCACGTTTGAAAAGACCTGGATTCGTTGGTTCCAGGTATCTGCTACCCACAAATCTCCCAGACTATCGACTGCAATACCGACCGGCTCATCGAGATTGCCCAACCCCAGACCACCAGTACCAAAGGAGGTCAGCAGATCCCCATCTAGAGAGAAGATGAGGATGCGTTTATTACCCGTATCGACAACGTACACGCGATCCTGGTCATCAATTGCCACAGCACGCGGGCCATAGAGGCCAGACGGGCTTAAGAGTGGGTCGTCTGCGTTGAAACTGTGCAGAAATTCGCCCCGGGGGTTGAAACGCTGTATCCGGTGGTTCCAGGTGTCAACCACAAGAATGGTTCCATCAGAAGCTTGTGTAACATCCCATGGTTGGTTGAAACCCCCGGTAGCAGGCTCACCGGCGCTGGAATCGGCATAAAAACCCCAGGTCTGCTGTATTTCACCCTGCAGATCAAGTACCTGTATACGGTGGTTGTTGGTGTCTGCAACAAAGAGCAATTCCCCCGAGCCTACCGCCAATCCGCGTGGTGCTGAGAAGAATCCTGCCGTGGATCCGGTGCCGCCGATGATGAGTTCCGGTTCAAGGTCTTGCATCAGGTTGCCGTAGAGATCGGTCCAGACCCATTCGTCTGTTCCTTCAGTCGCTTCGATCAACCCCATTACACCCTGTGCGTAATCATTGCGAATGTACATTTTCATGCGGCTGGCTGGCTGCCAGCCACGTGGGGTTACGTCGCGTCCGGTCAATTCTCCATACAGCTCATAATCTCGATCAAACCAGATATTCCAGAGCGCCTTGAGCATTTCGGTGTCGACAAGGGTCTCTCGAATTGAATCCCAGCTCAGGTTGTTGTAATCCTCGCGCGGCCACCAGAGCCGTTCAAAGGTCATGCTCTGGTAGTCATCTCCCAGATAGGCCTCATAGCGAGGTGCATTGGCATCGCTGGCGAATACCACGGGGTACTCACGCACCGTTCGATTGGGCTCGGCGCCAAAAGCGAAAGCCTGGGGGTAATCACGCAGATACCACCAGAAAGGATAAGCCGCGTCATTGTCGTAACCGACAGCAAGATCATAGCCACCGGTGGTCCGTTGTGAAAGCTCTTCCACAATGTCTGAAGCCCACTTCGGCCCGGGGGCGGCATGCGCATAAACTAGATATTCCTCAGCGCTATCGTAGTTCACAAAAGCTGCGCGCAGCCCAGATCGAGCGGTTTGGGTGAGCAAGAGCGCCAAAAAACCCATCGCCATGATCTCGAGGAGTTCAAGTGACTTCCAGGTGGAGGCCAATCGAATCATAAAGAGCACAGCCACAGCAGCAACAGCAATAGGCAGGATCCAGCCCGTCAACTGCTCAGCGCCATGGAAGACGCTGCTAAGGGATGGTTGCATCCCACTTATAAAGCGCAGTGCGCGCGCAAATGCGAAGACTATGACTGCCCCCAGTGAGAAGATTCCCAGTGATCTCAATGTGAATACTTTACGAATGGAATCTTCGGTAAAGCCTGCACCGAACCACCATCCGGTCAGAAGGATCAATGGCAGGCTCAGGTGGATTGTGATCCATGGCATGCGTTCACCTGCAAGTGTATAGATCACCAGTGTGGTAACTGAGCTATAGATTAGGTAGCTGACGATAGGCATATCGATTTGAACACTATGGACCGCTTCTGTGTCATTTTCCCGAGTGGACTGACTGCGTGTGAATTTCACCAGCGCCAAGGATGATCCCAAAAAT
>JBFFMI010000226.1:0-3692 GCA_041554155.1 Anaerolineales bacterium | reverse complement strand
GGTGCTGCTTTGTTCTCGGTGGTCGTGGTCAAACATCGAGCCCAGGCAAGTGCAGCCCGGGCTGTGATCTTGCGACTTCCGGACAGAACATTCATGCAACCTTAGGGGCAAGCATAACAGGATTTTCTGCGTCTGAAAAGGGTTAAGACAGGATCGATAATGCCTTTTTTCACGAGATAAATGCCAAGTCACCGGGTGTTTAATCACTCGGCAGAATCATCCAGATCGACGGTCTTGTCTTGAAAAACCAGGGTCAATCATCTGACGGCGGCATGTTGGCGAGCGAAAAATCCACTGGATATTGATCGGGAAAACAGATCCCACGGTAATTGCAGTACTCGCAAATACGGGGATTATCCACTTGCTCAAACTCGGCTTTATCCAAGGGGATATTCGCCTGGACATCGCGGCAATGATCGTACATCTCCTCGGTCTCAGCGTGGACCTGAACTGCGAAGTGTTCCAGGTCGCTGCTGTCGAATGTCTCTTCCACTTCCAGGTATGCCGGGCGCAGGTAGGCGATGCGCGGCCACACTTCTTCGGGCTCCACCTCGAAGTGGAAGCAAGCCCAGGTAGCGTACCCCATCAACTGCTTGCGATGTTGCTCCTGATCTGCCTTTCCGGTCTTCCAGTCGATGATGTGATACCCATCCTCGAACGGAAAAAGAAAATCGACCTTGAAATACGCTTTGAGATCACCCAGACGCGTCTCACCAAAACCTGGCGGGTCGATGATCCAACCTTTCGCATGTTCGACGGCCTTCTCCGCCAGCCAGGCGTACCTTTGGCTTTCAATCAGATTTAGCAGACTCTCCTGGATCCCCGGGGCGAGCTCTTCATCGCTGATGCGCGCCATCTGCCCATAGACGACTTCTTCAAACTGCTTCGAGCGGATTGCGTTGCGCGCTACTTCCAGAGCGTAGTCGACGAACTTGCCCGTATCAATAGGATCCGTACTTTGGCGGAGTCGCCGGAGCAGCGCCTCGATCACTTCATGTACGATGCTGCCGATCTCCAGAGGCATTGTGGTCAGGTTGCGGTACCGCATGATCTCGCGCCGACTCATATCCTGATCGTATTTGTTGTAGTAGTGGTAGAAGTATTTACGCTTACAGATAGAAAAAAGGCTGTAGCGAGAGTTCGACCAACCCAGGATCGGGGTGAAGGGGAACTTCTTAATGTCGGGCATGGCATGCCTTTCCGACTTGAATGATCCGCTGAGCAGCAGCAGTTCAAGCCAAACCACTCACCTATTCCTGCCCCTATTCTACTTTGGACTTGTCAAATCGCAGCGCAAACCTACTGGCCGCGGGAATAACTCACACTTCCCAACCCGCTGCGAGGATGATAAGATTCCTTCTATAGGTGAAGCGACCTCGGCTCATCGCGGCCGGGGTTTTTGTGTGTAGAGGTGTAAGGAACGATGGGAAATATACGCAAGGATTTACGCAATATCGCCATTATCGCTCACGTTGATCATGGCAAAACCACACTTGTCGATGGGATGCTGCGCCAGGCAAGAATTTTTCGCGAGAACCAGGAGATTGCCGATCGGGTGATGGATAGCAACGATCTCGAGCGAGAGCGCGGCATCACGATCCTTGCAAAAAACACGGCCATCGCCCTAATCGATCCTGAAGATCAGCAGCCGGTGAAGATCAATATCGTCGATACGCCCGGGCATGCAGATTTTGGCGCCGAGGTCGAGCGCGTGATGAATATGGTCGATGGGGTCTTGCTCCTTGTCGATGCAGCTGAAGGACCGATGCCCCAGACTCGCTTCGTCCTGAAGAAAGCGCTCGAGTTGGATCACCGCGTTATCGTGGTGATCAACAAAGTTGACCGGCGTGGTGCCGATCCAGCTCTAGCGTTGAACCAGACCTTCGATCTCTTCATTCAGCTGGGGGCCAGCGACGAACAGGCGGATTTTCCTGTGATCTACACCAATGCCGTCTGCGGTCAGGCAGGGCTGACACCCGAGTTAGGACCGGACTTGGGACCCTTGTTTGAGGCCATCCTTCGTAACATCCCAGCTCCTAGAGCTGATGTTGATGCTCCCTTCCAGATGCTCGTTACCACCCTGGGCTACGATTCTTACCGTGGGGTAACGGCTGCTGGCCGAATCAGGGCTGGCAGGATCCAGTCCGGGATGCCGATCACCCGTTTAACAACAAAGGGAGAGGCGATTCCAAGCGAGGCTCGGTACCTGTACCTCTACCAGGGCCTGGAACGGATCGAGGTGGAGCATGCTGAAGCGGGGGATATCGTCGTTATTGCCGGTTTGGAGGACGTCGCCATCGGAGAAACACTGGCTGATATCGACAACCCCACTGCACTGCCTGCGATTCAGGTGGAAGCGCCCACCGTGCGGATGACCTTCGGGGTTAACACCTCGCCCATCGCCGGACGTGAAGGCACCATGAGCACATCCCGCAAACTACGTGAACGACTTTACACAGAGCTGCGTACAAATGTCGCCTTACGTGTCGAAGATGGGGAAAGTGCCGATCAGTTCACCGTAGCAGGGCGTGGGGAACTCCACCTTGCGATCTTGATTGAGACGATGCGGCGAGAAGGCTATGAGTTCCAGATATCCCGCCCCGAGGTGATCCTGCGTAGTGAAGAAGGCGCCCTCATGGAACCTTTCGAAGAGCTATATATCGAGACAACGCCCGAGACTGTCGGTGTGGTCGTGGAAATGTTAGCCAGGCGCAGGGGTCAAATGCTCGAGTTGCAGGAAGATCGTGGTGACAGTGTGCGATTGCGCTATCAGATCCCCACGCGCGGACTGCTCGGTTTTCGTCACCATCTCATGACGGCAACTCGTGGGGCAGGATTTATGCACAGTGTATTCCACGATTACCTCCCCGTCACTGGTGATCTGACCAAGAGCGGACAGGGCTCCCTGGTTGCATGGGAGTCGGGCGTTGCTACGTCATACGGATTGCACAACGCCGAAGAACGAGGCACGCTATTCATCGGACCTGGAGTTGAAGTCTATGAAGGTATGGTAGTGGGAGAGCACCAACGCCCCGGAGATCTTACAGTCAATGTATGTAAGAAGCGCCATGTGACCAACCACCGTGCGTCATTCAAAGAAATTGATGAACGGCTCACCACGCCACGCCAGATGAGCCTGGACGAGGCGATCGAGTATCTGGGGGATGATGAATTACTGGAGATCACGCCTCAAAATTTACGCCTGCGAAAACGTATCCTGGATACGAACCGTCGAAACCGTACGGCCAAGCGCACGAGAGAAGCTGTAGGCGCGTAATCAGCAAAGATACAAACCCTTTCTACATCTATTAAATGAATATCCCGGGTGTAAAACTCGGGATATCCCCCCATGCTGACTTATTTCGCTGAATCTTTCAGGTTTTTGATTCTCTGACCTAGCTTGAAAAAGGCGAACGCCCAGAGCAGCATGAAGGCTGTATACAACGCCAGCACGATGTTCTTAAACACTGTCATGCTCTCGGGATCAAAACTCGGTCTCCCTGCGATCCAGATGGGCATCAAGATGACAAGGAACAGCATCACGCGGGCGTATTTCTGGACCTTTGACTCGACATCGCTGAAGATCTCTGTTGGAGCACCAGGTTGGATCGGTCGCCGGAAGTAGACCCAGCCTCCCATATCCCCCACGTGCTCCCAGCCCGCGTCTGCGAAAAGTTGAAGGTAGGAATCGC
>JBFFMI010000225.1:0-3698 GCA_041554155.1 Anaerolineales bacterium | reverse complement strand
TGCACAAGCTTGCACACCAGCAGGCCCTGATTGCGTGATCGGCGCTGGCACTGACGTCACCATCCAGGTCACAAACCCACCGCGCACAGGCCTTTACGCCGGTGATCCAAATTACATCCATGTCATCATTGATACCGAAATTGATTCGAATTTTGCACACTTAATCTTTGGCGGGCGATTGTCCAACCGTGCTGAAGCGACCTCAAGAGTCTTACCCCCTGAGAACTACGCCAATGGTAACGCCATACACGCGACCACCGAGCATGATTGCAAGGGGATCTGGTTCTCCGGAACGGGAGATACAAATATCAGCGGCGGCAATGTCTATTCAAATTCGGATGCCGATACCGTCAGCTGTCAATCCGGTGTCCAGGGCGGTGGCGGTGCAATCAACGTCCATCATCCGCATGGGATCAACGTCGTCGGGACATTTGACGAGGGTGGTAGCGGTACCGTAAGCCCCTCACCTAACGAAGGTGTAGCCCATGACGCCCTGCGGCGTATGATAATCCCTGATTGCTCTCACTTAACCGATAACGGGGCTCTCAAGATCACCGGTGCTGGTGCCACGACTGTCAGCCCTGGGCGTTATTCAGAGATCACGATCAACAACCCGGCCGCCATCGTCAACATGGATCCTGGGATGTATTGCGTTGACGGCAATAAGGGTTTCACCGGCACCGGTGGTGTGGTCAATGGCACCGATGTCATGATCGTCATGAATGACGGGCCTTTCGACTTGGGTGGGAGTACAGTCGTGAACCTATCGGCGGAGGATTCCCCAGACACACTGCTTGATGCGGTGGGTTATGACTGGGAAGGCATGCTGCTATTCGTTCACCCCAGCAACCCAGACGACATCACGATCAATGGTGATACAGGCACAAACTACACCGGCACGATTTTCGCTCCCAACTCACTCATCACACTTAATGGCAATGGCACGACGATGGGTGTCTCAGCCCAAATGATCGGTCATCAAATTAAGGTGACTGGCACGGCCGATATCAACATCACCTATAACGAAGGTGATAATTACTACCTGCCACACGCGATCGACTTGATACACTAACTGCTTACCCAATTAACTACCGACGGGGCTCTAATGAATAACTGAGCCCCGTTTTTTTTTAGGCCTGGTTGAGAGTTATCGCAGGAGTAAAAGAATCCCCGATACGCCCAGCAAGAAGAGGATCACTTTCTCAAAGTAGGCACGCCCGATCCGTTTCGCCCCCCACTTCCCCGTTAAAACCCCCAGCGGAACGAGGGGAAGGACCCATAGAGCTTTGCGAATAAGCTCCCAATCAAACAATCCTGCTGCCCAGTAGGAAGGCACCTTCACCCAGTTCAGGACAAAAAAGAACAATGCCGCTGTCGCAGCGAAAGTTTCTGGTTTGATGGATTGGAGCACCAGAAAGATGCTCACCGGGGGTCCACCACCATGCGCCAGTGTTGAGGTGATACCAGAGACGATCCCGGTTATCCAACCATGCTTTCGTTTTGGTTGATACGCAAACTGCTCCAGGAACCAACCCTCAGCCAGTTTCAAGATCACAAAAACTACCACGATGATACCGAGGGCCAGCCGCAATCCCTCTCCCGAAAGTTGGTAAAGGAAATAGGTCGAAATAAAAACGCCCAGGATTGCCCCGGGCACCAATTGCAGGATCAGCGTTCGATCCCAATATCCCCAATGTGCTACCACCGCAAATAAATCCCCTGTGATCAGCAGCGGTAAGACCAGGCCGATTACCTGAGCAGGAGGCAAAACAAGCGATATTAGTGCAGTGACCAATGCCCCTACCATACCTCCCAGGCCACCTTTTCCCAGGCCAACAAGAAAAGCAGCCAACCCGATGATCAACCACATGCCACTCACCGGCTGGATCTCATTTGGCCATAAGCCGAAGGGAGAACTGCAAGTGCATCAGACTTTCTTAACCGCCTTCCCATACCGGGCGGCGATGATCTCCGCCAGGATCGATACGGCAATCTCCTCGGGGGTTCGCCCACCCAGATCGAGTCCGATTGGCGCTTTTAATCGATCTAAGGCCCCACTCTTCAAGCCGTTTGCCCGTAAACGCTCCACCCGCTTGGCATGGGTCGTCCGGCTCCCCAGCGCCCCGACGTAAAACGCTGGACTACGTAAAGCGTAAAGCAAGGCCGGATCATCAATTTTTGGATCGTGCGTGAGCACGGCAATGGCTGTGTTGCCGTCGATGCCCACCTGTTCCAAACCCTCTTCCGGCCACAGCTGGATCAACAGATCGACTGCCGGAAAACGCTCCTCCGTTGCGAAGCTCTTACGTGGATCGATGACGACGGTGCGAAAACCCAATGATTTTGCGAGCTGACTCAAGGCAGTTGAAATGTGTACGCCGCCGATCATGATCAACGTAGCTGCAGGCAGCAATACATCCAGGAAGAGTTCTGCCGGTTCACCGGATACTTCGATATGCTGGCGCTTCGTGGTTCCCTCACCCAATGCTTCGGTGATGATCGCCTCGGCTGGAGCAAATAGTTCGACGGGCTCACCACCGGCCAGCAGACCTGTGGCATCGAAGATTGCCGTTCTGCCTACATGGCTCTCGGGACCGGAAATGACTGTCACTTCACAAACAGGACGCCTGGCAGCGAGTCTGGCCTCGATTATCTCGAGCGTGCCGGGATCGAAGCGCTGAACGAAGATCTCAATCGAACCCCCACAGGCCAAGCCCACATCCCAGGCCGTTTCGTCAGCCACACCAAACTGCAGCAAACGGGACCCGGCTCCTTCCAACACCTTCAGCGCTTCTTGCACGACGGCGCCTTCGACACAACCCCCGCTCACCGAGCCCACCATCATCCCATCCGCGCGCACTGCCATCCGAGCCCCTACCGAGCGAGGCGATGAGCCCCATGTGTTTACCACGGTGGCCATGGCTATCGGGTAGCCCCCGTCCACCCATTGTCGAATTTGATCGATAATATCTCGCATCCCACGCTTCCTTCTCGTCGTACTCATTCATGCTGGATAGCATCCATTGTACTTGGGAACAGCGCTACATATATTGAATCGATCGGATTGCGCCGGGATTCCGCAACAAATATCGCATATGATACGTAAAGCGTGTGAAGGAGCAGTGCAGAATGTTCAACGTATTCCGAAAACAACCCAGGAGATTGGGGCTGACCCTGAGTGGTGGGGGCTCGCGTGGCTTGGCGCATATCGGTGTCCTTAAGGTACTCGAACGCGAACAGGTCCCTATCCACTGCCTCTCCGGTTCCAGCATGGGCGGCATCGTCGCTGCGGCTTATGCTTGCGGTATCCCTATCCCTGATCTTGAGCGCGAGGCGATCCGCATGGGTGGCGTGCGAGAGCTCGCTAAATTGGTTGATCTACGTCCACCCCGACGAGGTCTACTCGCAGGCGAGAGCGTGCGGGAGTACCTTGCGCGATTAATCCCTGACGGCATTATGTTCGAAGAGCTATTGATCCCTACAGCGATAAAATCTGTCGATTTGCAGAGTGGAACTGAAGTCGACTTTACCCAAGGCCTTGTCCTGGATGCGGTCATGGCCACAAGCGCGTTTCCCGGCATCTTCCCCCCTCTGGAATACGAGGGCATGCATCTGGTTGATGGCGGTGTGCTCAACAACCTTCCCGTTGATTTGCTCAAACCCATGGGCGCCAATCGAACACTGGCCGTGAACGTCTC
>JBFFMI010000224.1:0-3771 GCA_041554155.1 Anaerolineales bacterium | reverse complement strand
GTGCAGTACCACTAGTAAGTACCTGGAGATGTGGGTTCAATTCATTTTGAGCTCAGGTCGGTTGCCCGCTTGGGCCCGATCGCTAGTCGCTCTTCGTCACGTGTCTGCTGTTCTCTCCGATACCATCTTCGTGCTGCCCTTTGCTAAACCTATCGTAGCACTTAAGTGTGCCGTATTGCCCTTACAAGGCACTTACAGAGCGGAAGGAAACAAATGAGAACCATCTTCCAGGTTCTCGTCTGGGGTTGAAAATGGAGCGGGCAGCGGGATTCGAACCCGCGACATTCTGCTTGGGAAGCAGACGCTCTACCACTGAGCCATGCCCGCATATTCGTCCGAGATTATAGGCTGGTGCTAGAACGGAGTCAAGAATCGCTCTCAGAGTTGTCCTGCCTTGAGGCAAGTAGCATCCTGCGGAATCTTTCCAGGGCAAGGCTCACCGCTCGCGCTTCTGGGTAAACGAATTGTCCCTGGTAGTGTCGATCGTGTGATTTCGTATCCCCATTAAGAAATAGATGGGTGATGAGCTGATGCCCTGCTTGCTTCTCCAATAAAACGACCGCCATGCCACATTCTGCTCCGTTTTCAGCGCATGACGAGCGGAGTAGGGCGGCCAGCTGGGCAATATCCTCGGGTCTGTTGACGAATTGGCCACCAACGTAGATATCAGAGTGCGCCCTGAAGCTTGCACTCAGTGCGCCTCCAGTGCCATATTCAAGGGTGTACAGGTGCAAGTTACGCTCACGTAACTCCGTTGCGATCACTTCCTCGAGGGTCGCCCTATCGCTGCCATAGATATTTTCTCCAAGTCGCTGATGCAGGGTCGCTTCAACCCCCCAGATCATCGAATCGGCTTCTTGCTCAGAAGAGGCTTTGGCGGTGATGCGAATATCTACTCGCCCTGGATGCGCGGACAAGCCAACTGTTGGGTTGCTCAATTGTTCGAGGTCGGCGATACGTTTATCAAGCACGGATTCGCCCAATCCAGCTGTGCGCAGGACACGTGATTTAATGATCCCCCGCAGGGTTAGGCGCTTTCGCAGGTAGGGGATCACATCATGTTCGAGCAAGTAGATCATTTCTGCAGGGACGCCAGGCAGGCAAATAACGCATGAATCCGAAGCCTCCATGATGAAGGCGGGCGCCGTTCCGACAGGGTTTTCAATTGGAACGGCGGCTTCAGGGACGTGTGCCTGTCGTCGGTTGTTGTCGGTGGGAGTGCGGCCAAAATCGGAGAAGCGCTTCTCGATCTGAGCCCACAGGGTCGGGGAGAATTCAGTCTCCACTTCGAATGCCATTGCAACGCCTTCACGGGTTACATCATCGATGGTCGGGCCTAATCCCCCGGTTGTTATTACAGCGGAGGCTCGCTTCATACTTTCCTGTACAGCTTGGGCGATGCGTTCGGCATTATCCCCTACCGTACTGGTGCGGTAAATATCCAGGCCGATATCTCTCAATCTGCGGGCGAGAGTTCTGGTGTTCGTATCGACAATCTCGCCCAACAGAATCTCGGTTCCGATCGTGATGATTTCAGCTTCCATAGGGTTTACACAACATTGTATTCATGGATTAATCGCCCTTCCTTGAATCGGTCGATGTCTAGCATTGAAACATCAACAGTTTTTGACGTGCCATCGAGGATGATCTCTTTCATTAATAAACCGCTAATTGGTCCATGCATAAAGCCATGCCCTGAAAAGCCTCCAACTAGGTAAAAACCAGAAAGATCTGTCGCGCCGAATATTGGATGTGCATCGGGTGTGACTTCATAGAGCCCAGCCCAGCCGGCCATCCTTCCCGCGTTTTCGAGCATTGGCATGCGTTGTACAGCAGCTTCCATGGCCTGAAGTTCCCAGGCATCATCGATGCTTTGATCGAATCCTGGTTTTTCATCTGGATTTGACATACCCGTGAGAAGGCCTTCGCCCTCACGATGGAAGTATAAGGATTGCGAGAAATCGATGACGAAGGGAAAATCGTCCGGGAGATCCGGCAAGGGAGTGGTTGTGATCATTTGTCTTCTCAAGGGCGTGATGGGGATATCAATTCCTACAAGCTCGCCTATTTGGGCTGCCCACGGTCCTGCCGCATTCACCACCAGGGGTGTAGCGATTGGGCCCAAAGTTGTCTCAACACCACTGACTTTGTCCTTACTGGAGTTTATGCCGGTGACATGGACATCGGTAAGCAATTGGGCGCCTAGTTGGCGGGCGCGATTGACGTAACCCATCACAATGGAATTGGGATCTGCGAGACCATCCTTTTCATAAATTGTCCCGCCAAGGGCGTCACTGAAGTGCATCATTGGGATTCGCGAACGAACCATATCACCATCGAGCCAGTCAGTTTGCACGCCTAACGAGTGCTGCAATTGGACATTCATTTCAAACTTCTTCAGATCGGCCTCATTGGTGAGCACAAAGAGATATCCACAGGGGCGGTAAAGCGGATCCTGCCCGGTGGTGGCTTCGAATTGTTCAATCATCTGCATGCTTGCGATCGAAAGCAGGATGTTGATCTCGGTCGCGAATTGGTAGCGAACACCGCCGGCACAACGGCCGGTCGCGCCCAGTCCAAAATGTGACTCACGCTCCAGTAATACGACCTTTTCTACACCGGCTGCGGCAAGGTGATAGGCGGTGCTGGCACCCATGACACCACCACCGATAATGACGACCTCGGCGTTCTTTGGAAGTAAGTTGCTCACCTGTGCCTCCATCCTATAACTTGACTTGCATACCGATTTTCGAATGCAGCGCACGTTCCAGGGCTCTTGAACTAGCCATCGCATCCTGGATTGCTAATCCCACAGATTTAAATACAGTAATTTGATCCTCTGAAGTGCGACCTGGACAAGAGCCAGCTACGATCTCTCCAAGCTCTGCGTAAATGTCATTCTCATCCAGCAAGCCTTGCTGAATCGGGATGATCAGATCACCGCTCTCAGCGAGTACGGCTTCACGAGAATCCACAATAATGCGCGCCTTTAGGAGAAGGGCGCTATCGATCTCCTGCATTTCAGGTGTGAAGGATCCAATTGCATTGACATGTGTGCCTGGGTTCACTAGGTCGCCTGGAAAGATCGGTGTTGATGATGTCGTAGCTGCGCAGATGATATCCGCGTTTCTGATAGCATCAATGGGTGAAGGAGCGATCTCGAGCTTATCCGGGATGTGTGGCACCTGGCTCATTTCCTCGCAAAATGCTTGTGTGCCGGGTCTATCTAGGCTGAAGACAAAGACATGCTTGATTGGGCGAACGGTGCACACCGCCTCGAGCTGAGTCCTGGCTTGTACGCCGGATCCGAAGATGGCAACGGTGGCTGCATCCTTGCGGGCGAGCAGGTCTGTGGCGGCACCGGTCGCTGCGCCGGTGCGTATAGCCGTTAGAGAAGCGCCTTCGAGTAGCGCAAGGGGTTGTCCTGTTCTCGGTTCCAGAACGACCACTGCAGCATGAATCGTTGCGAGACCGACGTCTGTGTTTTTTGGGAACACAGATACGATCTTAACTGCGAGCGCCTCACTATCGATCAATAGGGAGGGCATAAATAATGCGATGCCATCATGCTTCTCAATATTAAGGTGCGTCCTTAATGGGACAACTGCCTTACCGGCGGAGAATTCCATGAAAGCTTTCTTCATAAGCTCAATGGCTTCAGAGATCGGCAGGGCTGCACGAACATCTTCACCCGTGAGAATTGTGATATCCATAATAAACATCCATCCATCCACACTGAAGATAGCCATATTGTAATAAGAAAATCGACGG
>JBFFMI010000223.1:0-3801 GCA_041554155.1 Anaerolineales bacterium | reverse complement strand
CGGGAGAGATCGGAGATCGTGCTGAACGTAAAGATCGCCTGTGGGGCATCGCCGGAAAATAGGTTGCTGCGGCTGGCGCCATCGTGGGTCAGCAATCCTTTCCCGGTCGATAGGCGTTGTTCGATCGCTGCGCTGTCAAAAGGGTTGTTGGAGACCATGCGCTTTCCCTGGTCTTTCTCAAACCAGCGGAAGGCAGGGATATCGAAATTGCTGCCTAACAGGATGCCGGCCTGGCTGGCGGAGGTTTGTGAGGATAGATCACACTCCCAGCCCATCAACTGATGCGTGCCCTTCTCGAGCCAACCCTTGAGCGTCGGCATAAAACCGTTCTCCATTGCCCGGCGCAGAACGGGTTCCGACAAACCATCTACCTCCAGGAAAAGGATGCCTGGCTCGTCGCTTTGCTCAACCTGCCCCGTAAGGTGGATGATCTGGTAGACCAGGTGGGCATAGTAAGAATCGTCATCGTCGATCGCTAGCAAATCGCTAAAGGTGACATTGACCGACGATACGAGCAAGATGAATAGCCCAGGACCGACAAACCCGCTGAACTGCATCCAATCAGGGAACTGGGCCGCTGCCAGCAATAGCCCAGCATTCATCACGATGCAGACCGATCCGAAAACAAGTAGCGTGGGTGAGATCGATAGGGTTACAAGGACGGGCCTGACCCAGGCGTTGAGATATCCAAGCAGAAGGGCGGCCAACAGGCCGATGAGAAAAGAATCGAACGAAAGGCTGGGTAGAACCAACATTAAAAAACCACACCAGAGCGTCATGAGCAGCCACATCCAAAGGACGCGTAAATTCCAGCGCAAATGCCGCATCTTCAGGTCGAGTTTGAGATTCACATCGCCCTCCTGTTCATAGAAGGGGCGTTGGGTAATTCTGGTCTGTGGGGAGGAAAAAGCGCGGTGCTCTCGGGAAGTTTGCTGTGGTGGATTTTGGGTGCAGCCCACACTACAAGATCAATAATACTTTACGTAATCCTACACCAGATTGCAATACAGCAACGGAGGCCGATTGGGTTTTGACTGTTTGCTTTCACTCCTATAGAATGGAGCTATCCAGTACGCCTCATTTGGAGCCATCCAATATACCCTGGGCGGGGTGGGGCTAACCATGCATCCATGAATATCCACTCCCAACTTCGCAGAGGTTGGGATTTTTATATCGGGTCATGCTGGGATGATATGCACAGATCCATAGCGACAAGGAGGAGGAATTACCATGTTGAATTTGTTCCTGCGATCGTTTATCGTTCTGGCTCTACTGTTTGGCTTGCTCTTTGCCATCGGTATGGGCGTGATCACGTATGCCGATCTGCCGGTCATGGTTGCGGTCATCTTTGCCCTGGTCATCCTGCTGCTGCAATTCCTGCTCGGCCCAACCATCATCCAATGGATTTACAAGATCGAGTGGCGCGAGGTTACGGATGTTGATCCGCAGATGGCAGCGTTTGTCGAACGTGTGACTGCTGAGCGCAATATCCCGCAACCCAGGTTCGGCCTCATCCAGGATGGCAATCCCAACGCCTTCACTTTTGGGCACTACCCCGGGAATGCCCGCTTGGTGGTCACCTCGGGGCTGCTGGATTTGCTCGACCCGGATGAGCGCAACGCTGTCGTGGCACATGAGCTTGGTCATATCGCCCATTGGGATTTCGTGGTGATGACAATGGCGGCTGCGGTGCCGCTGATCCTCTATGTTCTCTACATCACCATGCGCAGTGCCGGCCGCAAGCGTGATCGGGGGGGCTATGCTGCCCTCATCGGGTTGCTCTCATTCGTCGCGTATATTGTCAGTCAATACATCGTCTTGCTACTCTCACGTGTGCGTGAATATTATGCTGACCAGTTTGCGGGGGAGGTTTCGAAGAAACCGGACTCCCTTTCCACAGCTTTAGTCAAGATCGCCTATGGCCTGGCGCGGGCGCCGAAAGAAGAAGGCAAGAAGGACGACGCGAGGATGATAGGGGCGAGAACCCTGGGGATTTTCGATCCCAAAGTGGCGCAAGCTCTGGCGCTTGCCAGCGCAGGGACGGGTGCTGTGTCGGCGACCTCGATGGAGAGTGCCATGAAGTGGGACTTATGGAATCCCTGGGCCGCTTTTTATGAGCTGGCCTCCTCCCACCCGCTACCTGCGAAGCGAATAAAGGCCCTTGAGAAGCAGACACACGCCATGGGCGGCATCCCGCGCTTCAGCTTCCGGGCTGAAAAACCCGAGAGTTACTGGGATGAGTTTCTTGTCGACCTGGTCATCAACTATGTGCCAGTGCTGGGATTGGTGGTGGGTATCGGTGTATCCCTGTTGCTAAACCTTGTGCTTGGTCTGCAGGTTGGATTAACCGGAGCATCGCTCTTTGGCTTGAGTGCCGGCTGGTGGTTGAAACGTCGTTTCTCCTACCGTCACAATTTCGATGAGAAACAGACGGTCCAAGGTTTGATTGAGAAGATCAAGGTCTCCCGGATTCGATCGATCCCCTGCACAATCCAGGGGAAGATCATTGGACGTGGTGTGCCGGGGCTCTTCTATAGTGAGGACCTCGTTTTGCAGGATGATACGGGTTTCATCATCCTGGACTATCGCCAACCGTTGCGCATATTTGAATTCCTCTTTGGTTGGATCAAAGCCGAGACGCTGATCGGCAAGGGAGGGGAGGCGATTGGATGGTATCGGCGAGCGCCGCGACCCTATTTTGAAATGCTCGAACTGCGCTTGGAGAACGAAGAAACGGTGAAGAGCTACTTCTATCCTTTCACCCAGTTCTTGATCTACGCAGGTCTGGTCCTGGGCGCAGTGCTCTCTTACTGTTTCTTTTAAAAAAAAAGAGGCTCTAATCATAATAAAGTCTCAGGCTGGGAAAGGGCGATCCTGTGGTCGCCCTTTCCATCTGTAAGCTTTGAGAATCTAGCTGCTGTGCTGCAAGTCAGCAAAAATTCAGATCCAAGCTTCAATGGAATCTTGCGTGGTTAAATTAGCTATAGATCTAACCATGCTATCGGTGCAAGGGATCGAATCCGTTCAACTACCGAAAAACCATCGGATCGCGTCCCCGCTTCATGAGCTTCTATTTATTAAAAAACCAGGTTCTCTATATAATCGTAAACATAACGCACATCGGAGAATCACCGTGGCGAACCTAACCGGGGAAGAAATCGGTAAGTACCGCATCACAGAACGCATCGGCCGCGGGGGCATGGCTGAAGTCTATCTAGGTGTTCATACACACCTCGATCGCCAGGTTGCGATCAAAGTGCTGCATGGGTACTTACTCGAGGGAGGCGACTTCCTGGCGCGCTTCAAGCGCGAGGCCAAGGCTGTAGCCAATTTGCGCCATCCAAATATCGTGCAGGTGCATGACTTCGATATCCAGGATGACATCATCTTCATGGTGATGGAATATATCGATGGTACAGACCTTCAATCGAAACTCGTCGAGCTCGAGAAAAAAGGAGAACATCTCTCCATCAAGCAAATCGGCTCGATCATTAAGGACATCGCCGGGGCGCTCGATTACGCCCATAGCAAAGATATGCTGCACCGTGATGTCAAGCCCTCCAACATCTTGCTCGATAAAAACGGGAAGGCTTACCTGACGGATTTCGGCATTGCCAGGCTATTGAGTGATCAAAAGTTCACAGCCACAGGAACCTTGATCGGAACGCCGGCCTATATGTCACCTGAGCAAGGTAAGGGGGAGGAAGTCTCACGCGAGAGCGATATCTACTCTTTGGGGGTGGTCGCCTTCGAGTTGATCACCGGGCAGGTTCCCTTCGACGCCCAAACGCCGATTGCGAT
>JBFFMI010000222.1:0-3833 GCA_041554155.1 Anaerolineales bacterium | reverse complement strand
GATCTCAAGCCAGGGCTGGGACCCACCTTCTTACGAAGGCGAGCGGTTATGCGTTGATCATGATCGGGGCCGCATCAAGATCACTTTCCAATGTTCCGATGCAAAGCGATTGGTCCTCGACCGGGGGCTGGCGGGTACCTTGGACTTGATCATAGCCAATGCGTTCATGGATTTAATCGACCTCCCCACTTTCATTCCACATCTGGTACGCCTGGCCCGGCCAGAAGGCCTGCTCTATCTAACGCTGAACTTCGACGGGATAACCAGCTTCCTGCCGGTGATGGATGAATCCCTGGATACGCGGATTGAAAACCTGTACCACCAAAGCATGGACCGTCGTAGCATAGATGGGCAGCTATCCGGGGATAGCCGAACGGGTCGCAAGCTCCTCACGCTGCTACCCGCCAGCGGTGTTGACATACTTGCAGCAGGGGCATCAGATTGGATCGTCCACCCTGGGGAGGGAACCTATGCTGACGATGACGCTTACTTTTTACATTTCATCGTGAATACCGTCGCCCAGGAGCTGAAGGGCCATCCCCAGTTAGATCCGACCAGCTTTGACGCATGGGTTGCAGAACGTCATCAGCAGATTGAAAGTTCGGACTTAGTTTATATAGCCCATCAATTGGATCTGTTAGGCAGGGTGCAAACCGAATCTTGAGAGCGTGTGAATATCGTGCCTTAAGGTGATGCAGCAGGTGGACGAGCGGGGCGTGTATACAACGCCCCTATGATCAAACCCACCCCACCAAAGGCAAGATCACGCCCGCGTATGAGCAAGCCCAGGCTCAGGCCCTCTGCGGAGGAATATCCCAACGCAGTGAGCGCCAAAGTCTGGCTTACCTCAAGCGCACCTATCCCTCCGGGAAGTGGGGTCAGAAAAGCCAGCCTGGCCGCAGTGAGAACCGCGATCGTTTCCCACAGATCTAATTCAAACCCCAGATATTTTTGCATCAGCCAATTCTCACCAATTAACACAACCCAGGTCAGGAAGCTAAAGGACATTGCACCTATCAATCCTTGCGGTCGATCGCAGCAGAACAAGGAGATTTGTTCCTCGGTCTGCTTAAGGCCTGATTGAAACCGCGCAAAACCAGGAAAAGCTTGGCGCAAGCGGTTGGGGAGAAGTAAAAGAAGTTTACTTAAAGGCGTGTGACCATTCCAGGCGGCAACTAGAAAAATGAGTGGTACGCATAATAATCCAAGGGCAATGTAGAGTACGGGCAAGCCGGCATCACCTGGCAAGAACTGAAGCCGCAGCGCGACGAGAATCCCGAAGACCAGGAAGGTAGTATTTCCCATCACCTCAATCGCCTTATCGAGTGAGACCGATGCTGCAGCCATAGATCCAGATACGCTGTGACGACGCTGCAAAAGGACCACCTGCAAAGGCTCACCCCCGAACTGCGGGCCTGGGGTGAAGTAGCTGATTGCAAAGGATGAAAGACGGTAGAGACTCAAGGTGGTGAAACGCAGCGTTTCATTCAGTGATCGTAAAATCCACCACCAGCGGCTACTTAAACTAAGCACGGCGAGGATATTGACCAGAGTCAGGACCAATAGTTGGCCACCTGTAAGCCGAGCCAGGGTATGGATGACCTCGGTGACGGGAACGGAACGAACGGCCAACCATAGCAGCGCACCTGCTATCAGCCAAATAAGCAAATTCATGACTTTGCGATTGCTTGGCGAAAGCCTGGATGCACACATGTCGACTACGCCTCACCGGCCCGTTTTGCAAACACCTTTTCAGAGGGCTTCCAGAAGGACAGGTAGCCCGTTCCCAAAATAAGTACGAGCAAATCGGTCACCAACAACACGGACCCCTGAAGATCCTGCCCGGTCCCAATGAGCGTGAATCCGACTGGAAAAATTAAGAGGAAGGCGGCAAAACGTCCTGCTACGCCAAAGAAGATGAACACCACTGCCAACAGCTCTATCGCTGCGAAGACAAGGACAACCTGATGGGGGAAGCGAAATCCAAAGCCGGCAAATTGATCGACCACGACTGTGTAGGCACTTATCTTTTCCCATACACGCGGCAAAAGCGCCAGCACAAGGACAAACCTGACCAGCACCGGAAAGATAACCAGAATCAGGGTTTTCAATCGCCGCCGCAGTTGCACGTATCGATGAGAAACCGGATCGAGTGATCCACTCACCACAAGCCAATCGCGCGCAAAACTCATGGCGAAAGGTCCAAGGAAAATGGCCCCGGCGATGGCGCTCGCTGGGAAGGGAATTATTGGCCAGAGCATTGCGCTCATGTAACCCATCGTCAGCCCGGCGACTGGACGCCTGCTGCTACTCGGCGGCAGCGGGAAAGTTTCCCTCCCCTGTCGCTTCAGATACCACAAACCAAAACCGAACCCGTAGCGGGCCAATCCGATGGGCAGGAAAATCCAGGTGAGTTTGCCATACCAAATCGCCAATGTCGTCGCAACCAGCAAACCGTATGCATCCCATTCCATATCCATGCGCTCACCCAAGAGAGTGACATGATCACTCCTGCGTGCCAGATAGCCATCGAAGTAATCGATAATATCCCCACTGGTATATAGGATCATGGGTAGCCAGGCACCCCATCCAAGTGGCCGGGTGGAGAACAGGAAACCGGTCAGCAGCACGAGCATCAGGCCACGCGCCATGCTTGAAAGGTTCCCGGGACCAAATCCGGGCAGCAGTGCGCCTTCACCGGGACGATGGTTCAATTTCAAGTTAGACCAGAGGAATGCCAATTGATACGACAGCCCAAGATAACTCAAGACCAGGTAGCGTTGAATGGATACGCGATCCCACGTTCCCTCAAGCAAGTAAGCCAGCATACCTACGGCAAACACCGAGAATACGCTCCAGCCTAACCATCCCCGACGTAAGCGCCTCATCGCCAAGCTCGTCCGTCTCCTTTTTCTTCAGAAATGGGTGATGTTCCCACCTGGTGGCATCTTAACACGAATACTCAGATGGCGTGAAGTCGCAGCGTTCAATCCTGACGCCTTATCTGAAATCCGATACAATTCGAAATATCATCTGGTGAGGGTCTAGAACCAAGCGCCGTCTACGTGACGATTCCATAGGTTATCGCATCCAAAACCCTGTAAGGAGATATGCATGGGTAAAGATTCACTTTCTATCACAGACAACAGAACCGGAATAATCTACGAGATTCCCATTGAACACGGCACGATCAAAGCCATGGAGCTGCGCGGCATCAAGGAAAATGAAAACGATTTTGGCTTGATGAGCTATGATCCAGCCTACAAGAATACGGCTTCGACAAGAAGCACCATTACTTATATTGATGGTGAGAAGGGCATCCTGCGTTACCGCGGTTATCCGATCGATCAATTAGCGCAGGCCAATAACTTCATTGAAGTGGCCTATCTGCTCCTTTTTGGTTCGCTTCCCGGCGCCGAAGAGTATCAAGACTGGGAACAAGAGATCACGCACCACACCTTTCTTCACGAAAACTTAAAATCCTTGATGCAAGCTTTCCGCTATGATGCTCATCCCATGGGCATGTTCATCTCATCTGTTTCAGCGTTATCTACGTTTTATCCCGAAGCGCGCGATGTTGACGATCCCGACTCACGCCTCTATCAGATCAAGCGATTGATCGCCAAGGTTCCCACAATCGCCGCATTTTCCTATCGACACACGCGCGGCCTTCCCTACGTTTACCCGGATAATGATTTGAGCTACACCGGCAATTTCCTAAATATGATGTTCAAGATGTCCGAGGTGAAGTACGAACCTGACCCGGTCCTTGCGCATGCCCTGGATGTGCTCTTCATCTTGCACGCAGATCATGAACAGAACTGCAGCACGAG
>JBFFMI010000221.1:0-3852 GCA_041554155.1 Anaerolineales bacterium | reverse complement strand
CTTTGAAAGCCTTCAGACATACCACGAATGAATTTGGCCTGCTGTACACGGGTGGCAGCTCTTCATCCATCCCTCTACTCTCACCTACAGGCTCAACTTATCGTACTTCTCTGGTACCCCAAACCATGATAAAGGGACGTCTTGATGACACAAGCCCTATCACAGTCGCCGGGCTTAAGGGGTTCCGGGATTTTTGGGCGGAAAGCGTAGCAAATCGAGCAAAACAAAACGGTGTCAAAATTCGAGCGGTCGTGGAACTCCCTCTTCCCCCTATTAGCACCTCTAGAGATCTCTATGCCACCGATATTGCAGAACAACTCTCAGATCCATCGGTTCGCGATGAACTCTTTCGTGCTTGGAAACCGAAATTGGCAGGCATGAAAAGGGTTGCGATTCCTGCAGTTTTTGGTTCTTCACCAGCTGAGATTTTTATGAGTGAAGCGGAGGAGTTCTTTGGTGTGAATCTGTTCGAAGTTCCAACACTTCCACCGTCACTTCCGGGACTTAGATTAGAAACCACACTAATGGAGCGATTGTTGCGATCATCGCTTGCTAGCATAACGCAAGGACCTGAAGCTAGAGGACGGATCGATGGCCGTAGTAAAGGCAAGCTGGCTGCAGGCGTACAATTAAAAACCGCTGGTGGGCTGCGCTCAATCGATTCCCGCTGCGTCCTTCTTGCTTCCGGAGGTTTTCTTCATGGAGGCTTAGTCGCATATCCTAACGGTGAGGTGGAAGAAACTGTGTTTGGCATTCCAGTGCCGGTAGATTTTACACGCACAGCTTTTACCGCCAACCAACCCTGGGATCCTCAGCCCTATGCATCGATTGGCATCGGCACCGATTCCTTTATGCGCCCTCTGGATGCCAGAGGTAAACCATTCCTTGAAAACCTCTTTGCTGCAGGTGGCCTGCTTCGTGGAGCTGATCGAACCAGCGAAGGCTCACGTCAGGGAATTGATCTTTGCACAGCCTTCCACGCTATCCAATCGATCATCAAGATCCTGGGTTGAGTAACAGTGATATCCAAAGAAAATGCAACCGGGTTCTCGCATAATCCTGACATCACTTTCACCCTTTTACGGCATGGGTTATCAACAGCCAATATCAAAGGGATTGCTCAAGGCCAGTCAGACTACCCACTTCATAAGAGAGGCGTTGATCAGGCAGAATCACTCGCGGCGTATTGGAAAAAATCCGACGAAGTGTTCGATATTATCGTTAGCTCTCCGCTGAAGCGGGCACTGGACACAGCATGGATCATTGCTAATACTCAAGGGCTTTACGTCCAGGAGGAACCACTCTGGATGGAACGAGACTTTGGTGAAGGTGAGGGTCTCAGCTACGAGGAGATCGAGAAACAGCTCACAAGTAAAGCCTCAAGCTGGTCCAATAGCAGACCGTTTTTCAAGAACAGTGAATCCGAGCACGAACTCATCGAAAGGGCTTCGAAAGCTATCTCTAATGCAATGCGTCTCAAGAAGAAAAAAATCCTGATTGTCTCCCACGGTGGCATATTGAATGCGGCACTGCGCTACGTTCTGCGTATCTCCCTGGAAGACGAGACAATACGACCCCCTGGTTTTCAATATTCAAACACTGGATTTTCAAAATTGATATTCCAGCCTTCGCTATCAAGATGGCGAATCATTTTTCACAACGCCACGCCTCACCTGGAGTCAACTATATGATTGGAAACGAACTCATCCTACGGAATGCTCACATCTATACAATGGATGAAGGCATACCTGAAGCGACGAGTATTCTTATTCGCGACGGTCACATCATAGCTGTGGCAGCAAATGCCGACGAACTCCCCCCGTCGTCTAAGCAACAAGTTACAGTCATAGATCTAAATGGCCGTAGTGTCTTTCCGGGCTTATGTGATAGCCATATCCACCTCGAAAAATATGCCCTGATGCTCGACCAGGTCGATTGCGAAACCGATTCCCTCCATGAATGCTTGCAACGTGTTGAGCGGATGTGCCAGGACACACCCCCGGGATCCTGGGTTTTTGGTCATGGATGGAACCAAAATGATTGGGGGGCATATGGCACGTTGAGCCAACTCGATAAAGTATCACCCAACAACCCTGTATATTTGACAGCCAAGTCTCTCCATGCAGGCTGGGCTAACTCGAAGGCCCTAGAAATAGCGGGGTTATCGAACGCCACAGCAGACCCATCGAAGGGCTCTCTACAGCGTGATGGTGACGGAAATTTGACTGGGATTTTGTTCGAAAATGCAATGCAATTAATCTCGTCCCAGCTCCCCCGCCCTTCTTTGGATAGTTTGATGGGAATGATCTTGCGTGCCCAGCAAAAACTCCTCAGCTGGGGAATTACGGCTGTCCATGATTTTGACGGTCTTTCCTGTTTGGGAGCCTTATCTAACCTGGAGAAGACCGGCCGATTGCGCCTGCGCGTCTTGAAACACATTCGAGAGAAAGATTTTGAAGCGGCATTAGCTGAGGATTTTACACAACGATTTAATAGCGACTGGCTTCAGATAGGCCACTTGAAACTATTCGCTGATGGCGCTTTGGGGCCTCGCACGGCGGCAATGCTGCAATCTTATGAAGGCGAGCCGGACAATTGTGGAATGCTCCTTTTTACTTCCGACGAGCTCGTTGAGCTCGGATCGTCGGCAAGTAAGGCAGGATACCCGATGGCCATTCACGCAATCGGCGACCAAGCGAACCGTACCGCGCTCGACGCGTTCGAAAAACTCTCCACCATGGGTATGGATCGTCTACCCGCGCCGCACCGTATTGAGCATGTCCAATTATTACATCCTGAGGATATCCCCCGCTTAGCTCAACTTGATGTAACAGCCTCTATGCAACCCATCCATGCCCTCTCAGATCATGCGATGGCCGATCAATACTGGGGTGCGCGTGCACGTTGGAGTTATGCCTGGAAGTCGCAATACGATTCAGGTGCTCGTGTCATCTTTGGATCCGATGCCCCCGTAGAATCTCCCGATCCTTGGTTAGGCATTTTTGCGGCAACTACACGCCAGCCCCTCGTATCCCAATCGAATACACCTGCCTGGATTCCCGAGGAACGGGTATCACTCGAGCAAGCGATCCTTGGGTACACAAAAAACCCGGCACAAACTTCAGCCTGGAAGGGTCGAATTGGCCAATTAACTGCCGGCTATGCTGCGGATCTTATTGTGCTTGATCAAGATCCGTTTGAGCTTGATCAGGAAGCTATTGCCAATCTCCGACCGGCAGGGGTCATGTCTGCGGGGGAATGGCAAATTCGCGAATTCTAGGATGACAGACGGCGAAAGTCTCCTTCACGAATCGTGATGCCTTCCGCATCGAGGAATTCCATCAATGCCAACGCATACTTGCGTGATGTATTAAATAGGTCTCTCACTTCAGCGACCGTTAAAGTTTCTCTTTCTCTAAACGCTTCCCGGAGAATCTCCAAACTACGCGCAAACACAGTTCCGGATAAAAACACATCGTTATTTAATGCGACCAGCTCCTTAACGGAGAGTAGATAGTGCAGCTGCTCTTCATCAAGCACCTGTAATATCTCCTTGCGAGAAGGAGTGTTATAGGGTTGCTTCTCAAACTGACGTAGCAACTTCTCAACCCCAACCTGTTGCTGCTTCGTTAATTTTGGTTTATGGGAGGGGTTACTTATAAGGTTATCGACATGATTTAGTCGTGATTGCTCAACCGCTTTCTCGATGAAGGGTCCTGCCCATTTTGGGTCCAGGTTCATACGGACTCGGAACTCCTGCACAGGCATACCGAAGCGCAGTGGATATTTATCATGATAAGTCTGCAGAATCGAGGTTGCTTGATGCATTGCACGGTCCCAGGCGCTTGCTGT
>JBFFMI010000220.1:0-3972 GCA_041554155.1 Anaerolineales bacterium | reverse complement strand
TAGATATCTTGTTTCAATCGGGACTCCTGCATAGACTTATAACCGGTATCCGTTGAGCCGGGCTCATATCGAATCCTGTTGGTTTTCCAAATACACATGAGAGGATCGCCCCAAAATATGTCGAAGATCACACATATCATAAAACGCAGCCATGCCCTTGTCCCGTTCAAGCGCGAGCGTATCGTCAACGCCATTTATCGAGCTGCCGTAGCCGCAGGAGGTCGAGACAAGGAGAGAGCAGAATATCTAGCCGACGAGGTGATCAAGTACCTGGAGAGTCAGTGCCCGGAGGGACACACTCCGCATATCGAGGATATTCAGGATGCAGTTGAGAAGATCCTGATCGAGAATGGGCACGCAAAAGTAGCCAAGGGTTTCATCCTCTATCGTAATGAGCAACTAAAGAAACGCAAGTCAGATGCGCGCGAGGCTGCCGAATCCACCGGCAACATTCCCTGGCGGAAAATCTACTATGTTTTGGATTGGGCGCTTGAGCACAACTTGCACACCGTGGAAAGCCTCAACAGTCGGATACGAAAGGGAGAATTTGCACAGATCGTTCATGAATCCGAATCCGCCTATGAAGATAACGTCACCGCCGGAGCAGATTGGATCGAAGAGCGCAACGATGAGATCCGCGTGGTGATCGTCGCCGGGCCTTCTTCCTCGGGCAAGACAACAACCACCATCAAACTCGAGCAACGCTTATCTAAACGTGGGTTAAGTTTCCGCGCGTTGAATGTGGATAATTACTTCTTTGACCTGGAGATGCATCCGAAAGACGAATTCGGGGATTATGATTTTGAGACGCCGCAAGCCCTCGACCTTGCCTTAATAAATCAGCACTTAGAAGCATTGCTCGCGGGCGAAGAAGTTTTAATCCCTTTTTACGACTTCAAGACCGGCACAAGAAAACTGGATCAGACTCCAATGCGTCTGGAATCGAACGAGATCCTCCTCATCGATAGCCTGCACGGGTTATACCCTTCAATGACGGCAAATGTTCCTGCTGAGAAGAAAGCCCGCATTTTCCTGGAACCTCTGATGCAGATGAAGCAGCCGAACGGGGAGTACATTTACTGGGCAGACCTACGGCTCATCCGGCGCATGCTGCGCGACTCGGTCCACAGGGCTTACGATCCACAGAGGACACTCGAACATTGGCACTATGTCCGCTCGAGTGAAATGCGGCACATCATCCCCCACATCGGGACGACGGATATCATCATCAATAGCGCGATGCCCTATGAAGTGGCAATTTACCGCCCCAAATTGTTGGACTCTTTTAAAAAATGGGAAAAACTATACCGGGACGACGCACTGCGGGAGGATGCTTATACACGCGCGACCCGGGTACGGGCGCTCCTGGAAGCTGTCGAACCGGTTGAAGATGATTCGGCCATCCCGGGTGATTCCGTGATGCGAGAGTTTATCGGGGGAAGTACGCTTGCGTATTAGAATCTGCACACAGCGCTTACTCGGCTCGTTTTCCTCTGTACGTCTTGCTCAAATCGACCGCGCGAATCAATCTTGGTCGAGATCTTCCGGGGTTATCCAGAGACAACCAGCCGAAATACTCCCCTCGCGTTCCAGCTCAGATTTTGACACTTCATAGGGCCCAAGGCTGATCACATACCGACCCGGAGCCAGGGGTTTAACGTCGATAGAGCTACGCGCCGCGTTCTCAAATTCGGCGAGCAAATACATCCGATAATCGCTGATTTGCGTGGATCCTTGCTGAAAATCTGTGCTGACTGAGTAACGCACACCTTCATCGAGTTCAACCCAATATAGGAGCTTACCTGATGGAAGGGTGATCCGGAGTGGTTGGCATTTCCCCCCGGCATACATTTGCAGAGCCTGGAAGGATCGATAGAGGAAGATAATTTCGTTCTGAGGTAAGGCCATACCAGCGGGAGGGTCCTGATCAACGATCGTGCTCGATGGAACTTCAGGATCGAGCACATCCTGAAACAGGAACGAAAAGCCCGTCTCAACTGCGAGCGTCCTAGCATCTGCGAGTGGCATGCCCCGAAAATCGGGCACGATTGCATAACCGGCTGGCAGTGGCGTTATGCTTGGCAGCACGGTTGCAGATGGTGGGGGAGCCAGAGGAGATGCAGTTGACGTTAATGGAACTTCAGTAAAATTCTCCGGTGAAGTCAGGATTAGTGGAGTCGGTGTCATGAGCCATTGGGTTGTTGGGGTAGGGTCTTCAAGCTCTTCTGCTACGATTTCTGTGGATAGCTGGCAGGAGACTAAAGCAATCGCACATAGAAGGAGCAAGGGGTAGATGTTCTTCGCTGGATGACCTAACAAGCGAATGTTCTCCTTACGCGTAGCGCTTCTTCAAACAGGCCACTCTGTGGAAGATAATTGGAAGTGCATCACTTGCGAAAGTACAGACGCCGGTCTCTTTTGGGACGAGTCCGGCGTCCAGGTCAGGGCCCCAGGCGGTGCAAACCATTAAGCCCTGACTTTACGGCGATTATTGTAGTGATAAATTCCCTCGTGTCAAATCGGTTTTGGGGGCAAATCTGTGAATATATTCTCAAGATTTGTCCGCCTTTATTGAATCCCCCTTGCTTCAGGAGGAATGAGTGAGATGCCCTGGACCATCTTTCGATTAAATAGCAGTGCAGCTGCCTGCGCCTTCACTCTCGGGAATAGCAGCGCTTTTATCGTCGCATCAAAGAGAGGGATAAAGAGATTATCACCCTCAAACATCAAAGCACTGAACTCGAAACGTCCCCCGGTTTGAACCTGACCTTGCAGCTCAAAGCCGTCGATCAGAACCCGAATCCAATGGGGAAAGGGTTTGGTATAGCCAGCCCTGATGACGCTTGAAGGACCCAGTCCAGCCCGATTCTCCACCAACACGGCTACGACTTCGTATTTTGTAAGCCAGATCCGACCTACCCGTTCGCTTTTCTGTTGCGCTTCATGCAGCGGGCAAAGCACTACCTGGTTGAGTTCAATGGAAGATTCTGTTGGCATATTCATATGACTGAACAGGCCATGTGCTCCAGGAACCATCTCCCCCGTCACCCAGTGGGTACGAGTGAATAAATCGACCTCTACGGGTTGCTTCATCACCATAACAGACTCCCACGTTGAAGCCATGTGAGCGGAATAGTTGCATCCTCCATTCTAGGCCAGTTCTTGTCATGCTTCAATGATGAGAATCGCCTCGGGGTACTTCATTACATAGGGGCGATACAGATCCTTTTTGTCCTGCACATTTTTCACTGAAATTACACCCGCCTCTCCTAAGTGCGATGTTACAATGCCATCATCTTCAGGAAACCAGATGACTTACCAGCCTATTGAACATTATGGATTAATCGGCGATCTGGAAACCATTGCGCTGGTTGCCAAGAATGGGAGCATCGACTACTTTTGCTTCCCACAGCTTGACTCACCAACTGTCTTCGGCCGGATCCTGGATGCAGACAAAGGCGGTTTCTTTCAAATCTCCCCCATAAACACCAGATTTACAGAAAAACAAATCTACTTGAGTGACAGCGCGATCCTTTTCACCCGCTTTCTATCCTCCGAAGGGGTAGCTGAGGTCTCAGACTTCATGCCCATATCCGATCTTGAAGCCGATAGAGCGCTCATTCGGCGAGTAAAAGTCATCCGAGGCGAGATGACCTTTAATGTCACCTGTCAACCTGCCTTCGATTATGCGCGTGCGAAGCACACCATTGAGATCACCAAAGATGGCGTGCTCTTCCAATCCGCAGGGGCTGATGCCAGTATGTTGCTTCTGAGGGCAAATGTACCCTTCGAAATTGATGAAACGAACAAGGCTGCTACATCCACGTTTACATTGCGTTCTGATGAAAGCGTAACCTTCAGCCTGGAAAATGCTGCCAATCGTGGGCGATCTCCCTACCAAGACCCTGCCCATACGCCGCACCTGTTTCGTGAGACGGTAAATTTCTGGCGGCAATGGATCAATCAGTCGAC
>JBFFMI010000219.1:0-3998 GCA_041554155.1 Anaerolineales bacterium | reverse complement strand
ATCCAGAAACGTACGGCATCCGATCTGATGGCCATCGAACCCGCTGCGGCTGACCAATCGCTGGAGGGGTTTGTTGATCTCAGCGGCTTGATCTCGGCTATCCCGGATGATATTCCCCAGGAGGTTCTCATCCAGTTTGATTCGATCGAGAAAGCCGCCCAGGCGCTAAACTCGGGGCAGATCACACGCTACTACATCCTGCCTGCGGATATTCTTGAGAGTCGACAGCTGCGATTGATCGATCCGGAGTATTCGCCGATCGGCTCCCGCCATTCAGACTGGGCGGTGCGCAACACACTGCTGGTCAACCTGCTCATGGGAGACCAGGCACTCGCCGATTGGATATGGAATCCCATGACGCTTACGGCGACGACGCTCGCAACCGATCCCACGTTTGACCGCTTTGCCGATGAGGATTGCTCCCGTCCCGGCTATACCTGTCGATCCAACGAGTTTCTGCGTGTGATGCCCATGTTTATTGTGATCATCTTCTTCGTGATGCTCACTCAGGGTTCAAGTCTATTAATTCGCAGCGTAAGTGGCGAGAAAGAGAACAGAACAATCGAAATCTTGCTCTCATCCATCAGCCCGACACAGCTGCTCAGCGGCAAAGTGCTCGGCCTGGGTGTGGCAGCACTGATGATGCCAATTGCATGGATGGGAAGTGGTTACCTGATCCTGCGCGTTAGTGGAGGCAATCTCTCGCTTCCGACCGAGTTCAGCCTCCCATTTTCATTTGTTTTCTGGACGGTGCTCTTATTTGCCCTGGGCTATGGCATCTATGCATCATTGCTCGCTGGTGTTGGAGCGCTGTTGCCTGACCTGAAAGCGGCGACACAAATATCCTGGCTGCTGCTTCTGCCACTCATCGCCGCATATATTTTTTCCATCATGCCATTCGGTGCCGAAAACCCGGATGGACCCATCATGATCGCGCTGAGTCTCTTCCCTCTGACGGCGCCGGTAGCAATGGTCGTTCGCATTCTTGTCGGTGTTGCGCAAACCTGGGAACTGGTCGCCAGTACTGTGCTTATGGCCATTACGATAGTCTTGATCGCCCGTGCGGCAGCAAACTTCTTCCGGGCACAATACCTGTTGATGGGGGAACCGTTTAGACTCGGTCGGTTTGTGCGGATCCTTGTGGGCGCTCCTTTATAGGCTGCCTGGTTTGCTTTCTTATTAATATCCTCTCATCAATACAGGTCTCTTTACCGCACGCGCGCTGGATCGTGCGGACGCTCGCTTGCAAACCTTCCAACCTGGCATGCCTCGCTTGCCATTGTCGTCTTGATCTCATTGCAAATACGCCCGTTCAAATATATAGTAACAAGGTCTATTTCGTGCATTTATATCGCCCACAAGGCAACCATTTTTCGGTGTGGCTCTCCAGCTGAACCAGAGTTGATCCACTGTCGAATTGGCCCAGGAAACTACTGATGGCCGGCAGACTGCAAGTACCGTCGAGAGGAGAAGATATTTTTGACTGCAGACCTGTACCCTCCATCCTGGTTCAACCGTTTTTCTTCCTGGCTAAATGATCTTCCAGGCTCATCCTGGATGTATTTTCTTGCCGCTGGTGGAATCTACAGTGTCGCCTTCATCTTCATCCAATCCACCCTGGGAGCCTACAGCGAACGCGGATTCTACCCCTGGCACATCTTCCTGGCGCTTCAACCGCTGATCGCCTTGGTGACCATGTACTACCTGGATAAAGTCGCAATCGCTGCGCTAACACGCTTTGAACCCATAATGAAAAGTGGTTCAACAGTGGTGTTTGAAAACCGTTATCGCCTGACTACCTTGCCCGCCAGACCTGCTTTGATCACAACCTTTGGCGGTGTAGTTGTATACTTCATCCTCTTTGGTCCTTCCTTCTATCCATCTTCACCCTCAACAGAATCAGCTACTACTTCAGGCCTTGAGATGTTCGGTCTCAGCGCATCACCCCTATCATTGGCCGCGTTCCTGGTTACCCTCGTCATGATGTGGGCTTTGATAGGGGTGCTGGTATACCACACCATCCATCAATTAGGCGTCGTCCGCAGGTTGTTGGCGAGCGATTTAGATTTCAACCCCTTTCAACCTGAGCCGCTTTACGCCTTCTCCACACTGACGGGTTCCACGGCGGTGTTATTACTGCTCAACAGTTATGGATGGCTCTGGTGGATCCTGGCGGGTCCAGCCCGGTCTGGAGGCACAAACCTCTTCCCTGCCTTGCTTGTGACGATATTCTTCGCTGTGTTGAGCCTGATGATCTTCGTCTGGCCATTATGGGGCGCCCACCAAATTCTCCGCCGGTCTAAACGGCAAGCGCTGGATAAAAACACAGACCTATACTCATCGGCCGCTGGCGAAGTTCACCAGATGGTTGCCGCCAGGCAGGTGGAGAACATTGACGATTGGCAAAAAGCACTGGTCGCCCTCGACCTTGAGCGAGCACAGATCGAGAAACTCCCCACCTGGCCCTGGCGCCCGGAAGCGCTGCGCGGGCTAATTGCCGCCATCCTGCTTCCTACGGTCATCTGGCTAATTCAGCGTTTTCTCGATAGCCTGCTGGATTGATCTTTCTCGAAGAATTACTGGCTTGTTTGTACCGCAACTTGAATACATAACATCCCAGTATCGAAGAGCGACCATGGAATAGGTTTGGGACAATTGAAGCAATTAAAAAAAGATATTCTCGCCATCAGTCAGCACTACGGCATATCCCTTCTCGATATCCAACCCATGGTCGGGGGATGGGAGAATTCCAATTTCCTTGCATCGACGAAAGATAAAAAGTATGTCATCACCATTTTCAATGAGAAATCTCTGGTGCATGTCTCCCACTTAAAAATATTCTTAGACCATCTGGCTCGCGCACATTTTTTTACCACCCGGGTAGTTCCCCCGGTCGGAAATGATGATGCGGTGATGCTGATCTCAAAACGACCAGTGCTGGTGAAAGAATATATACCAGGTGCAGTTTGTGCGGATCTAGATCACAACATGCTTGCGCAGGTTGGCGCGGCAATGGCTGAATTGCATCAAATTCCCCCGCCTGACCTTCTTCCGAAAGAGCACTCTTACGGAAGACAGCATTTCTCTTCTGTTGAGGATCAAGACATCGACCACACGTATGAACAATGGTTAGCGGAACGCTCGACATACCTCGAACAGGCGGTGGATGCCAATCTGCCGCGTTGTTTGATCCATGGCGACTTGTTCTCGGATAATGTCATCTTCGAAGGAGACAAACTTGCAGCAATTATAGATTTTGAAGAAGCTTGCCATTATTTTCGGCTGTTCGATATCGGGATGGGGATTGTGGGTTTATGCGCTCATTCCGGAAAGCTGAATTTGGCCAAAGCACGAGCATTTGTTCAGAGCTATCAACGGAGCGAAGCCCTTCTGGCCGAAGAAATGAACTACCTTCAGATTTTTGTTGAATATGCGGCTGTTGCAACTTCATTCTGGAGGTTCAGGAAACACAACATCGATGATCCTGATCCAGATAAATCAAAACTACACATGCAGATGGTGGAACTTGCGAAACAGGCGCGTGCCATCAGAAGTGATGAGTTTAAGGCTGCAGTGTTCCAGGGTTCACAGTCAATAGCCTAAGATCCACACACGGTTGCGCATATCACCACGGCACTTATTCATCTGATACATGTTCCATTAGGTGTTCATTAACGTAAAGCTACGCAGAATGTGTGGACGAAGCTTGCCTCAAAACAGGAGTGATCCTGCAAGGATAAGGGGGATCAAACCCAGGCCCAGCACAAGCATACGGCTGTTGCGGATATCACGCTGATAGGATGCCATATAGGGCTGGATTTCAAAATCGTCGACATAGATGCCGAACAGACCAGGATGGCGGTTAGCCAGGCCAAGCTTTGCCGCAAGCTCAATCGAGCCAATCTCGAAGCCGACCTTTTCATGGCTCCGACGCAGGGAAAAACGGGCATAGTATCGCAGGCTCTCCCCGATCGTCTCATCATAGATCCGCAAGGCTT
>JBFFMI010000218.1:0-4043 GCA_041554155.1 Anaerolineales bacterium | reverse complement strand
CAGGTGAGCCCATCGTCCGTACTGATATGAACGCCAGCGTTGGCATCGGTGACATACCAGGTGTCGTGATTGTTGAAATTGTAGCGAATGTCATACCCCAGCCCTCCAGGTGGCCCGCCGAGTCGGATCCAGCTGAGCGCCGCTGGTGATGGGGAGGGCTCATCCGGTGCTTGGCTCACTGGCGTTTCCGGTGGAGGCTGGGCTGCGGCTGCATCGATCCCATGGGGTACCAATGAAAATCGTTCGATTTCAAGCACCAGGTCGCCAATGGCTTCGAAGCTCATCGCGCCAGATGAAAGTTCACCCTCGTGAGGTATGGACAAGACCTGTTCAGCTCCCATAAAGACTTCCTGCGTGCCCGGGCCGACGAATAAGATGAGATCGAACCATTCGCCTTCGGGCCATTCGAACGGAATAGGTTCGCCGATGTTCGTCACGGCGCCCGACGATTCGCGCTGCAATTGGAAGCGTGAGCCGTTGTAAAGCAGGATCGAGGCGCCCGCTTCACTCAGGTTGAATAGAAAGGCCACCTCACCCAGGCCTGTATAGCGTGCTTGCATGATCATCTCAAAGCTACCCCATCTACCTTCAGGGGATGCAAAGCCACCTGGCTCAACCCTCAGAATGCCGTTTTCAACGTAAGCCTGTGGCGTGTGTTGCCAGCCCGGGAGTTCAGGGTTATCAAACAAGTCCTCAAATGGACCCTCCTGGCCCAGGGCTGGGATTGTCGGCAGTATCACCAGAAATGCAACCAGCGTGATGGCGAATAACTTTGATGGCGATGTCACCAGTATCTCCTTTACAGGATATTGATCTCAAGATGAGCGTTTCATGGAGCGTCTCTTCCTGGATCTCGTTACGATCCAAAAAGAAGTCAGGATGAGACCTGGACCGATTCCACTCAAACAAGGCAGTTTAAATCCACCCTGATCATCCGTGTCCTCAGATGGAGGCTCTCCTTGTTGGCTCTCAACACTTCCGTCTTCAGTTGGAGCTTCATCTGAGATTCCAGGCCCGGGCTGTTGCGTGGTGGATAAGAGATCTTCGGCTCCTTCGACAGGAGGAGGATCTCCAAGTCGGAAAACACCAGCGCCCTCAATCCCCACGTAAAGTACTGTCCCATCATCGGAGAGAGCGAGCACGTTCGCTGTTCTATGTGTCAGCCCGTCGTTTAAGCTGCTCCACGATTCACCACCATCCGTGGAAACATATACGCCGGAAAAGTGGTCAGCGAGATAGACGATGTCGCTATTCGTTGGATCAACCACGATGCTCTTGATATTGGCCTCAGGATCAAGGCCGCTCATCATCTGACGCCAGCTGGTCCCGCCATTTTCACTCTTGAACAATCCTCGTCCGAGATAACCTGCGTAGAGTGTTGTAGGCAAACCTGGATCAATTACCATAGTATTAACTGGATCGCCATGGGGCAGGCCAGATGAGATATCCGTCCATGTGCGCCCCCCGTCTGTGGATTTCACCACGCTGCGGGTGAGGGTGCCTGCAAATAACATCTTTGGATCTTCAGGGTGAACCACGACCTCGACGATGCCATCTCCAGGAGGCCCATCTTCTGAGACCGCCGTCCAGGATTGACCACCATCGGATGAGCTGTAGAAAAAGTTTTCCCCCTGGGAGCAAATTTCTTCCATGATGCCCCCCTGGATATCGTCTACACAGGCGAGCAATGTGACGGCAGCATAGACAGTGGACGGGTCGCTGGGGGCATATACGAGGCTGGTAGGTGAGCCCATCATTCCAGTCGCCAGAGACCATGAATTTCCCGCATCTCGGCTGACCATTATCTTTGCGAGATCACTAGGTGCAGTTAACAGACCCTTAGGGTCATTGGGGTTGAGCGCGAGTGTTGTTATTTCATTGAGCGCAATCTTGGGGAATTCAGGACCTGGATTGGACAAACCAACCCAGTTTTCGCCGCCGTTTGCGGAGCGGAAAACCCCGCTCCGGCCGCTGCTGTATACCCAACCCGGTTGGCCGGAGGCGATGACGATATCTCTGATTAAAGCACCACTATACCCCTGGCTTGCGTCTACCCAGGTCTGTCCCCCATCTTCCGAGAGGAAATTACCGCCACCGTAATTATTGATAAATATGCGATTGGTGTTGTCAGGGTCGCACTGCATGTCAATCGGGAGTCCGGCGATAGTTCCCGGTGGCCCCCAGGTGTTATCTGGGCGGTTAAAGCGGTTCCAGGTTTGGCCGGAATCGTCGCTGCGATAGACAGCTTGCTCGCTGGCGGCGTACGCAATCTTAGGATCAGCTTCGCAATATTCAACTGTAGCGAAGAGTTCTTTCCCCTGGAGAACCCGATCCCAGGTCTCACCGCCGTCGTGGGTTAGAAAGACCCCGGCGGTATGCTCTTCGGCGTACCCCGACCAATTATTCTGGGCTGCGGCTGCAAGGAGAGTCTCGGGATCAGATGGGTGCATGTACAAGCTGCCGACGTAAAGGTCGAGAAGCCCATTTTCCTGGTTCAACTCACGCCAGGATTCCCCGCCATCGGTAGATTTCAAGATACCGACCCCACCTGCGAAGCCGGCCTCTACATCGGTGTTGGCCGATTCACGGTCAAAAATCCCGGTGGATACGTAGATGACATTCGTGTTATCAGGGTTGATCCATGCATAGCGGGCTAGATTGTTGCCGCGCCAGACCTCAACCCAGTTCTTCCCTCCGTCGGTGGTCTTATAGACGATCCCCATGGTCAGGTCAAGCTCCAAGCCAGCGCGTTGCTGGCCATCGGGGGTCCAGGCCAGGCTTGAGATTTCAGCCATGGCGAACAAAGTATTTTGATCCCTGGGATCGATCGTAAATCCCCGGAATGTCAGAGGTCTCAGGTTGGGATCGATCCCGTTCGACATTTCGACCCAGGTGTCGCCGCCATCGCTGCTGCGGTAGATCCTGCCGGAGCCTTCGGTACCAATCCAGATTACATCTGAATCGTGCGGGTCCACAGTGGCGCTGAATATCGGAACAGCATCTACACCTTTCGTTGCTGTAATACCTTCATTGATGGGATCCCAGGTGAGGCCGCCGTCTAGGCTGCGGTGGATCCCGGCCCAGGCATCGGTAACGTACCAGATCTCGTGGTTCTCGAAGCTGTGGCGGATATCGTAGCCCAATCCGCCGATCGGGCCACCAAGGTGGGTCCAAGAACCAACCTGATATGCGGGTGATCGAGTGGATGGGGGTTGAGAGATATCGGTTTCTGCTTCTGACTCGGGCTCAGAAGTCTCGACGGGCTCAGGATCCTCCATTGGTTCTGAACCCAGAGGGATAAGAATAAAATGTTCGATATCCAGCAGAAGTTCGCGCTGTGTTTCAAGGCCAAACCCGCCTCTTGACAAAGGTGTTGTCTGTGGAAGGCTGAAGATGACCTCCTGGTTGATAAGCAACGATTGTAATTCGGGTTGAATCAGGAGTGTTAGCTGAAACCATTCACCACTCGGGATGTTGAATGGTATCGACCCTTCAACGATCTCAATCTGGCCTGAACTTTCCCGCTGTAGTTCAAAACGATTTCCATCGTAGAGCAAGATCGAGCCGTCGGTGCCGTCCGAGTTATACATGAAAGCTATATCGCCCTGGCCAGAATAACGCGCCAGAATTTCAAGTTCAAATGCACCCCAGGCCCCTTCGGGGGAAGCATATGCTCCAGGTTCTAACCGCAACATGCCCTCCTCCACGTAGGCATTTGGCGTATGCTGCCAGCCAGGAAGATTGGGATCCTCGAACTCATCCTCAAACGGGCCATCTTGTGCGGTCGCGCTGGAAGCAAAGGTTAGAACGATGAGCAAGGTTAAAAGCGTTCGCTGGAAGAATCTCGACAGTGATTTCATCGGTTAACTCCATGTGGATAGGGTGGAGCACGGAAGGTATCCGCAGCGGGCCACGCGGGGGCTGAGAGTGCACTTTCGGGTTTGGCGTGCATGACGTTCGAGTCTTACTCGACGTCCGAGTCTTCCCTAGTATGCCAAAAAGCGTTTGAAGCGCAAGCGCTTGCAGCGGCAGGCGCCATTGTG
>JBFFMI010000217.1:0-4083 GCA_041554155.1 Anaerolineales bacterium | reverse complement strand
ATTTCCTGCGATGAAATGGCCAGGGAGCGTTCAAGCAGGTAGCGATCGTCATCTGCTTCATCGTATGTGCGCTGTATGCTGTCCAGAAACGCATGCCATTCCTGTGCATCTGGAGCGCTTTCACGGTCGAGCTTGAGCTTCTTGAGTTGGCGCTGCAGTAGTCGGTGTGTCATCACTTCGCCTCAGAAAATATGGTAAGTGTCATGGTCTGATTATGGAGATCACAAAAACCACTTACTGCGGGCGAGATCTCTCCATAGGAATACAATCCGACCTGGGTGGTGCCTGGGGGTAGCGCTTCGAGCACAACCTCGAGTTCCTCCTCTGTTCGGCTGCCCAGCACAAGCCGCCTACCGACACAACTGATGGCGACAGATAATATCGGTGCGTATCCATTAAGCGTGTCACGGGCTTGCACCGCTGCCCCCATTGCACCGTCGATCAAGCGGTCAAAATTGGCTTTCATCATTTGCGCTAAAGATCCCTCCGGCATATCGCCGGCGAAGGTCATCGACTGTTCCCCTTCATCAACGCCAAGGACTGTTCGCACGACATCGCGTTCGTCGGGATCGTGAAGATGTAATGAGAGCGGGAAAAGTAGCGCCGTTGCCGGAAGCCCCCGGGCACGTTCCCCGAGGTATTCCTTGTATAGCTCCAGTGCAGGTTTGCCGTCCAACTCATAAAGCACGTTGGCCTCTGAGCGAGTGATCCTGCGCATCGGACCGAAGATATCCCAACCGCCCATAGAGCCGAAACCAATCCTGAACTTTTCTCCATAAAACCCCACGGCGACCACCGCTCGTTCCGCAATTTGATCGCCATGGATTACCCAGGTGTGCTCAAAGCGTTCGCCATCGGCAGCGAGACCGCCAGTTACCGGGACCTCAGAGGGGATTTCGGCATTGATCCCATTGACCAATTCCGTCCCGTTCACCTCCGTGCCGATGGCGAGGATAAAAATGGCACGAAGATCGGGTCGGTTTAGCGCGCTGCCAACTTTTTGGCCTGATGCGCGGGAGCTGGATGAATCATCAATCTCCTGGCGGATAGTCTTGATACGGGTGGAGTCAAACTGTGTGATTGCGAGGGCAATGCTTTTATCGAAAATCGAGGCGCCACGTATCTCACCTGCGGTTGAGCATCCGATCACATGTGAGTGGGGGAGTTGATCCTGGATCGTCCTTAGTATTTTCGAGGTCTCATCCAATTCGGGCGATGAGAAGACCAGAGCAAGGGTTTGCTCTGAATCCAGGTGCTTGGGGAAAGCCTTTGACCAACCCTCTTTGCTTTTATAGTGTAACGTTTCAACCTTCATAAGTTTCTACCCCTCTACGCCGGAAGTTCGGGAGAAATCTTCAATCGAGCGGAGATGAAAACCGATCGATTACGATTAATGGGCAACACTTTCGCGGCCGTTTACTGCACGACTTTCTTCGAGATACCTATCGAGAATTTCCACAGAATAGCGCCGATGCCCGCCAGGTGTGCGGAAAGGGTTTATCAAACCGCCTTTTTCCATTCGGTATAACGTGTTCAAACTGATACCGAGATAGCGTGCGGCCTGGCGTGAGTTAAGCAATTTACGATCGTTCTCGCCCATTACGCCTCGCGTCCTTTCAAGATACTGCGTGCAAACCAATGGTGTTGTTTGGGTAGTTTTGGGTACTTTTGGTGTGCCCCAGCTTACGTGTAAACCCACAGATTGTGGGTAGTTTGAAGGTGGACTGTAAGGTGAGCCCATTACGCATAGATTCGACTTAAATGGTGAGGTGATCCACGCCCAAGCGAAGACTTTGAGGGGTGAGTATGAACGAAGAGCGTAGGCGTATTGGCATCCCAGCGAGGCTATTGGTTGAAAATCTTCCGGCCATCTACAATATAGTCAGGGATAGATGCTTTGCGCTGTTCCCATCATCCCGGGATATCAATGAAAGGGAATCATGCCCGAAAATACGAGTGAGATCTTCCTGCGACACTTTTTCAGGCTGCTAACTTCTGTGCTCTGCAGAGTAGACACCAGCGAGATCGACAAAGTTCCAGCACGCGGGCCATGGATCCTCGTTACCAACCATGTGAATGTGCTCGAAATCCCTGTGCTGTATACACGCTTACGTCCACGACCGATCTCGGGGTTCTTTGCCGCATACCGCTTAGAGAGTGTCTGGATGCGCTGGTTGCTGTACGCCTTCGGCGGCATTCCCGTCCGTAGAGGGGAGCCCGATCGAGCTGCGTTGCGCCAGGCAGTTGAACGTATTCGCGCAGGGGCGATCTTCGCCGTCGCGCCAGAAGGGACTCGTAATCCAGCAGGCAAGCTACAGGTGGGCAAAGCGGGGGTAGTCCTATTGGCGCAGCAGGGTGATGCACCCATTCAACCCATCGTGCACTATGGGGATGCTCACTGGCAGAGCCATATCCGACGCCTACGTCGAGTCCCCTTCAACATCGCCGTTGGTCGCCCATTCCGGATCACAAAACAGCAACAGCGCATTACGGGTCAAATGCGGGAGAAGATAACCGATGAAATCATGCTGCAGATGGCTAGCTTGCTTCCGGAGGCTTACCGGGGGCACTACGCAAACCGTGAGGCCAGCATGAAGTTCATTCAATACGTGTAATTGTGCTCCCGGGTGACGGCGCGCATGCCTCAAGTTATAACCTGGAATGTACTGGCACTGGCTTCAAAAATCGGGAGCAATTCCTCGAATCGCTCAAGATCTGTTGTGTACCCCAACTGATATACCCGTTCATTGAGCAGTATGACGTAAATCAGCACATGCCCGCGCTCACCGGTTTCGCCATCTGTGGCAATGAGGTGCAGACGTGCCGTTTCCTGCCTTGATTCAATGATCTCGTCAATGCTGACAATCTCAATGGTGTTATCTTGTTCATCGAGGATGGCTTCAACTTGCTCTTCCAGCGTGCTGGGTTCTTCCAGCGGTTCGCTGAACAGGAAGGCGCTGGTCTTCTGGTCAGCTTGCATGGCAAGCACAAAATCCAGGTTAAAGGCCGATTCAAGATCGGTAGTGTCGAAGGGGGTGGGGGAGATTGGCGTTGCCCCGAACTCCTCACCGATTTCGCTGGCAACCTCCACCATGCTCTCCATCAATCCGGTCATCAATGCTGCCATGAGCACACCGAACTCGGACCCCATATCCAGCACTTCGAAGGATTGGGGCAGCATGAAGGTGGCTGTTGCGCCTTCAACTCGCTGCCAGGTATTTATTGGGAGTTGAGGCGAGACAGGGGTAGCCGCTCCCCACTGGAAGCTAAGCTGCGCGTCATTGTCAACGTTAGATGGTTCAATCAGTGCTGGTGTTGCGCTCGCCGCAGGTTTGGTTGGCACCACATCAGGTGTCCAGGTTGGTGGGAAGGCAACACTGCTGAGCGTCGGCTGATTCTGAGCGGCGACAGGTTCCTGGGTCGGGGCTGGCGCAACGGTTGAACATGCCGTCAGACCTAAAGTCATACACCAGATCAGGACATCACGGAATGTCTTCATGCATACTCCTCCAAAGAACGGATCGAAAATCGGAATCGCAGACTTTTTCGCATTAAGCTATGATTGCATAATATTGATTAGTGTAAGCTTATGATTGGTTAACAGTTTTTACTGACCTCTCAGCGCCCCGTGGCTGACATCAAGGATGGTGAGACCGGAAGCAGGCAATGATCTCGGCATAATCTGTGCACCTTTCCTCTATGTCATAATCTAATCGTGCCATTGCCGGGCGAAATAAGCGGTTTAAAGGAGCAGGAAGCGTGTCCGAACTGATCCAGAAGCGGATCTTGATCGTTGAGGATGAGGAAGCCAATATCGCTGTCCTGATCAACATCCTGCAGCTGATGATGGAGCAGGAGGAGATCTTCATCGCGCGTGATGGACACCAGGGCATCCAAATGGCATATGAACATTTCCCCGAGGTAATCTTGATGGATTTGAGTTTGCCCAAACTCGATGGGTGGGAGGTCACACGCTCACTCAAAAGCAACCCCCGCTTTAATGATGTCCCTATCCTGGCTTTAACCGCTCATGCTATGGTCGGTGACCGCGACCGTGCCCTGCAGGCTGGTTGTACCGACTAT
>JBFFMI010000216.1:0-4085 GCA_041554155.1 Anaerolineales bacterium | reverse complement strand
TGAACGCGAGGGCAAGGGCACCGTCGCCCCACTCTCCTTGCGCGATATCGTGCACCCCGCGCACATGTACAGCCAGTGGTTCAAGCTACACTACGGTGGCAACTGTTTCACCTGCCACAACGTCAATTCCGAAGGGGAATGGGATCTCCTGACCGAAAAAGTCGAGGTCAACGAGAAAGGCATTCCTGACCCTGATAATCTACCAATCCCTGGTGCGGTTCCCATCAATTAGGTAAGGTGAGGACTATTCCGGGATCCTTGCTCCATCAGTATGTACACAACACGATCAGCCCCAGCCAGTCTCGGGGCTGATCTGCTTTTAGTGCCGGGCAGGCCCGATTTCGGTTGAGCCCGGGCCTGGCGCCACGCTAGATGATCTGACCTGCAGCGAGTGCCACAACGACAGCACGCTGATTACCGGCAAGCGCACAGCCTGGGCCGAATCACACCACGGCAGCGGCGGAGCCTACATTCGTGGCACAAGTAGCAGCTGCGCCGGATGCCACTCCGGCGGCGCCTTCAGCGCGCGCGTTGCCGCAGGGTTGACCCCCGGCGAAGTTGAAACCGGTGATCCCAACCCCACCCGCCAGGACTGCCGCGCCTGCCACCAGATCCATACCACCTACACCGGCGCTGATTGAAGCAGGTCTGGAAGCACTCGGACAGTAACACGCCCATTCAGGCTTCATAAACATCACGACCCAAAAGGGCTGTGCCAAGACACAGCCCTTTTTCCTTCCATAAGCATGATGTTGACAGCAAACGCGGGCGATCCTTGCCCTCCGCTCGAAACGCTGACCCAGACGTCTGATGGACGCGTATTCCCTTCCTTTTTCTTGTGCATGCATGATCCTATCTCCACCTATCTCCACCTACCCGGGAGCCTCCTTTTGGAGCCGTGACATTCATCTTTATGGCGCATGAGCTTTCGCCCTGATCAATTTGTGCAAAATGGAACAAAATAGTAAAGAATTGGGCCAAACTACCCATGCGTGTGGGGAAAATCACCCATAAATTACTCTACGAAGAGGCCTGACCCCCTGAAGCGGGTAGGACCGGACGGCAGGAATTCCAGTGCAGGCCTGCGGGCCTCTGTATTTTACGGGTCGTATGTAGTTGCTCGATTGTTGGAGAAACGTCTATGCGTAACTACCACCGTGTTCTATCTCTTACGCTGAGCGGGGTCTTTGCGATCCTGCTGGCATGGCTTGTCAGGTGGCCAGTCTCTGCCGATCCTGGAGATTCGCTCCCAGATCATCAGGCGGCCGATAACAGCGCCTGCCTCGCCTGCCATGGGACACCCGGTCTGCAAACCGAGTTACCTTCGGGCGAACCGCTTTACATCTCGATCGACCCGGATGTATTTGCCCAATCGATCCATGGACAGCTGGGGCATGCATGCACCGATTGCCATAGCGATCGATCGGGTTACCCTCACGACCCGATCCCGGTGGAAAACAGGCGGGACTATGCGCTCGAGCGCTATAACGCCTGTGTGCGATGTCACCAGGAGAAATACGACACCTCACTCGACAGCGTCCATCAGAAGGCGTTGGCGGCTGGAAACAAAGAAGCAGCGGTCTGCACAGATTGCCATGGCGCCCACGACATCAGCCATCCCAATGAACCGCGCACGAAAGTCCCTCAGACCTGTGAGCGTTGTCATTCAGAAATCTACGACATCTACGCTGAGAGCGTGCACGGTGAGGCTCTGATCGGTGAAGGCAATCCGGATGTACCTACCTGTATCGACTGCCATGGCGTTCATAACGTCACCGGGCCTTCGAACAGCCCCTTTCACCTCTTCTCGCCCCAGATTTGCGCGGATTGCCATGCCAACACCGAGTTGATGGATAAGTATGGGATCAGCACGGATGTCTTCGAAACCTATGTTGCTGATTTTCATGGCACAACGGTCGTCATCTTCGAAGCCATCGCTCCCGACCAGGAGACGAATAAACCGGTGTGCATTGATTGTCACGGTGTGCATGATATGAAGATGGTTGATGATCCCGAGAGCAAAGTGCTGAAGGCAAACCTGCTCACGACTTGCCAGCGCTGTCATCCGGATGCGGAAGAAAACTTCCCTGAGACCTGGTTGAGTCATTACCAGCCCAGCCCGGATAAAGCCCCCCTGGTCTATTACGTCAACCTGTTCTATCGGTATTTTATCCCTGGAGTTCTAGGACCTATGCTTATATTCGTGCTCACGGATGGCGCCCGTCGGACAATAAAGCGTGTGAGAGGAGGCCAGGATGAGTAAAGGTCCTTCGTACACCCGCTTTGGAATATTCGAGCGTGTTGAACACTGGACGCTGTTTGCCAGTTTCACCACATTGGGCGTCACCGGCCTTGTTCAAAAATATGCCACCTTTGGACTTGCGCAGGCGATCATGGCCACCCTGGGCGGGATCGAAACAGTGCGGGTCATCCACCGTGTCGCCGCTACGGTGATGATGTTTGAAACCATATACCACCTTGGTGCCGCAGGCTACAAGCTCTTCGTTCGGCGCGATCGTATGACGATGCTCCCAACGTTAAGCGACGTCCGCAACGCAGTCCAGGCTTTGCTTTACAACCTGGGGTTTGGCAAAACCAGACCTCAGCAGGGGCGTTATACCTTTGAAGAGAAAGCTGAATACTGGGCGCTGATCTGGGGTACCGTTGTGATGGGTGTGACGGGTTTCATGATGTGGAATCCAATCGCTACAACTCGCTTCCTACCCGGTATCGTCGTTCCAGCAGCGAAAGCCGCCCACAGTGGCGAAGCCTTACTGGCGGTATTAGCAATCATCATCTGGCACTTTTATCACGTCCACCTGCGGCATTTTAATAAGAGCATGTTCTCCGGCAAGATATCGGAAAAAGAAATGCTGGAGGAGCACCCACTTGAGCTGGCCGATCTCAAAGCGGGTGTGTCAACAGCGCCTGAGCCCGCGCTGATCCAGAGACGGCAACGGGTGTTCTACCCGGTTTTTGGCCTGGTTGCGGTCCTCATGCTGGTAGGTATTTATGCTTTCGTGACGATTGAGGATACGGCGATCACCACCCTGCCTCCCGCTGAGCAGCTGCAAGTCTTCGCACCACTCACACCAACCCCCCTGCCCACAGCATTGCCAACCGCAACACCTGATGCAGCCCTGGCCTCCGCTTCCACATGGGATGCTGGTATCGATGAGTTGATCCGGGAAAAGTGTGGCGTTTGCCACAGCGGCGCGAGCGCGTTCGGCGGGCTCGATTTGAGCACCTACGCGGCCGCAGGTAACGGTGGCGTGAGTGGCGATGGAATTGTTCCAGGCGATCCTGACAACAGTTCCGTGATCATTCGCCAATCAACAGGGGACCACCCCGGGCAGTTCAGCGGTGAAGAGCTGGCCGTCATTAAGAGCTGGATCGAAGCCGGCGCACCGCAAAATTAAGCCCAAAGCCGGAGGAGGAGATAGATAATGCTGGAGCGAGTTCGAAGTTCCCTGAGGGACTTCTTTTTTCCACCGACGGGTAGCGGACGTTGGCAACGGTTGCTTCCTTATATCACCCTGGGTATCTTGAGCTTTGCCGTGCTTGTCGGTGGCGCTTATGGCTGGGAATACACCAATTCCCCTGAATTCTGCGGAACAGCGTGCCATACCATGCCACCCGAGTACACCGCCTATCTGACCTCACCGCATGCACGTGTTGACTGCGTTGACTGTCACATCGGTCGTGGTTTCATTGCCACACGCATTACTCGCAAAGCGGGTGATGCCAAACACATCCTCTCGCTGGCGTTCAAACAGTATGAATTTCCTATCACAGCCGATGATCTACGTCCGGCGCGTGAAACCTGCGAACAATGTCACTTTCCCGAGAAGTTTTCGGATGACAGCCTGGTCGAAATCAAACGCTTCCTCCCTGATCAGACCAATACCCCGGTGAGCATTTACTTAACGCTTAAGACCGGCGGTGGCAGCCAGCGGGAAGGACTTGGCCGCGGGATTCACTGGCATATTGAAAATCAAACACTTTTCTTGCCGATGGATGATCACCAGCAAGAGATCCCCTATGTGCGCGTTATCTCGACAGATGGCGAAATCGATGAATACTTT
>JBFFMI010000215.1:0-4122 GCA_041554155.1 Anaerolineales bacterium | reverse complement strand
GTGTCGCCATGTCCCATGGCTGCGTCAACGCTCGTCCAGAGGATGCAAAATGGATATTCCGCTGGACAACACCACATGTCGCATACGATCCGGGTGATGTAACGATATCAATGCCGGGAGGGACCCGGGTTGAAGTCATCGAAACTTAGCTGAAAGGGATCCAGGTAAAGTATTAATGAATGAGGGATCCACATCGATCGCCCAGGCATCCCCAAATATTGCCCTGATCAAATATTGGGGCAACCTAAACCACGAGTTGCGTATACCTGCCAACAATTCGCTCTCCATAACCCTGGGTGATCTCACTACCACCACTACAGTTGATCTCGATCCACAGCTCTCAGAAGATCATCTAACCATTAATGCGCAAGCCGCCTCGGATGCAGCCCGTCAACGCGCGAGTGATCTGCTGGCTATCCTACGAGAGATGGCTGGATCAAGGACGTTCGCAACGATTGAGAGCCAAAATAACTTCCCTATGGGCGCTGGTATCGCTTCGTCGGCTTCTGCTTTTGCGGCACTTGCCGTGGCAGGCTGCGCTGCGTACGGACTGGATTTAGATCTTCCTTCATTGTCTCGGATTGCGAGAAGGGCATCTGGCTCAGCCGCCCGCTCAATCTGCTCAGGTTTTGTTGAGCTCCATTGCTCTCATGAAGAAGATGGAGCTTTCGCCGAAACTCTTTTTCCGCAAGACCACTGGGATCTCGTAGACATCATTGCGATTGTTGATAAGGAACATAAGCAGGTCACCTCGACCCAAGGCCATCTGCTCGCAGACACGAGTCCGCTTCAAGCAGCACGTGTTGCAGACGCGTCGCGTCGAGTTGAAATTTGCAAGCAGGCCCTCCAGTCCAAAGATTTTCAGCAACTTGCGCAGGTTGTTGAACTCGATTCAAACCTGATGCATGCTGTAATGATGACTTCAAGCCCTGTCTTGCTTTACTGGCAGCCCGAGACGATCGTTTTAATGGAAGCTGTGCAGAAGATGCGAGCCGGTGGGCTTGAAGTTTGCTATACAATCGATGCCGGTCCAAATGTCCATTGCATTTGCAGCGCATCCAGCCTAACTGCTGTACGCGACCAGCTAGTTTCACTCGGCAACATCCAGGAGATCCTCATCAGTACGCCGGGGCCAGGCGCAGCATTGGTATAGCCCGGTCACAATCAACCCGGTGATATAATCCGCTCAATCTTAAATTTAGGAATGGTGTGTGTCCGATCTACTGCTTTTTCTCGTCGTCTTAGGTACGTTATTGCTTGGTCATGAGCTGGGCCACTTTATTGCCGCACGCTTACGGGGCGTGAAGATTGATGAATTCGGCATCGGTTTCCCTCCTCGCCTCCTGACCTTGTTTGAAGCTGGTGGCACGAAATACACATTAAACTGGATCCCTCTAGGTGGTTTTGTGCGTCCTGCCGGGGAAGACGATCCAGATGTGCCTGGCGGATTGGCTGCTTCCAGTAAAACCACGCGCGCCTTGGTCCTTATAGCTGGTCCGGCAGCCAACGTCTTGCTTGCTTTCTTTGCTTTTCTGTTTGCTTTTCGGTTCGCAGCACCGAATTTGGATCAGGTGATCATCGCAGAAGTCCAATCGAATACACCTGCCTTCGAAGCCGGGATCGCAGAGGGCGACGTAATCCTGGAAGTATCTGGCGTAAGCGCAGATAGCTTTCAGGCAATTCAAGCCGAAATCGTTGATAAATTGGGTCAGGAACTGGTCTTCACGATTGAGAGAGATGGCGCCGTCTTCGACATTACGTTGATCCCCCGAACCGAGTGGCCTGAAGATCAAGGACCCGTAGGGGTTACGCTTGGCTACCCTCCAGCAAACCTATCATGGGGACAATCAACGCAACTAAGCCTCGATTCGATGCAATCTCAGGTGGTAGGGCTCCTTCAACTTCCTGGCCGCTTGATCGCCGGGGAAGCGTCCGAAGAAGAAGCTCGAATTTCTGGCCTTAAGGGGATCCACGATATGCTCGCCTGGGCAAGCGCGGTGGACAGTAGCTCGGACCGACCGTTCATCACGTTGAACATTGTCGGAGTTATCAGTCTAGGCCTTGCCCTTGCAAACTTGCTGCCCATCCCTGCACTCGATGGGGGCCGGTTGATGTTTGTCTTCTTCGAAGCCATCTTTCGGCGCAGAATCTCCCCGCAATTTGAAGGCCTGGCGCACGCTCTCGGATTCGCATTCCTGCTCATCTTAATGGTCTACTTCAACTTGCAGGATTTCATCAATCCGATTAACCTGCCTTAGACGAAAGCTCATGACCAATACAGAGCTGTTTACGCGCCTTCTGGATTATCTACTTGCCGAAAGTGACGACTCATTGACCAATGAGTTGCTCCCACTATCGGACATGGAACCCGAACTTTTTAATCAGTTTCTTCCAATTTGGAACAAGCGCACACAAGTTGAGCGGCGGAATTTGCTCGCCATCATGGGTCGCCTGACTGATGCACGCATCGAGCTTCAATTCAACAGGATTTATGAAGCCGCTCTTGACGACCCGGATCCCGAAATTCGCCGACGGGCTATTAATAATTTGTGGGAATCGGAAGATCCGAAGCTGATACCCAACTACCTGGACGCGTTGAGTAACGATCCTTCCACCGAGGTGCGGATTGCAGCCAGCGACGCTCTCGGTCGCTACATTCTGCTTGGGCAGTTTAGCAAAATCCCTCCTGACACACTCATAACGATCGAGGATGTACTCCTTTCACTGGTGGCTGATGAGCGACACCCCAGCCTTCAACGAGCGTGCATCGAAGCACTCGGTTACTCTTCTCGTCCAGGTGTTGAAGCCATCATTCAGACAGCCTATCTTTCACTGGATGAAGATATGCGTTATTCATCACTCGTTGCAATGGGGCGATCCGCAAACCAGCAATGGGTTGAATACATCTTGGATGAATTGATCAGCCACTCTCCAAAATTACGTGCCGTAGCCGCTAGAGCGACTGGTGAACTCGAAATCAAATTGGGCGTTAACGGTTTATTGGAACTCCTGGACGATGTTAATGATGAAGTAAGAATAAATGCCATCTGGTCGATGGGACAAATCGGTGGCACTCGAGCCAGGGAGGCACTGGAAGCACTCCAAACTGGCGGAATCGATGAAGATCATCTCGCCCAGATAGAGGAAGCACTTGAGCACATTGCCTTCCTGGAAGGAACCCCGGATTTTCTTCTCTACAATTTTGATGATGACGAGGATGAACTCTCTTGAGTTCCCTGCTCACGCTCTTTATTGAGAATATCTTCCCCATCGTTGCTGTCGCCTCCGTAGGCTTTGTGCTTCAACGACAATTTAGAATCGACCCGAAACCTCTCTCTGTTGCAATCTTTAACGCCCTCACGCCTGCGCTCATTTTCCAGCTCACCATGCAGAACACCATAGCAGGCGGTGATAGTCTGAAAATGGTCGTCTTGGTCCTCAGCGTTGTCGGTACCTTAACAGCTCTTAGTTATTTGGTCGCACGCTGGCTTCGCTTGCCACCAGTTACCACTGGTGGTCTTTTTCTAACCGTCGCCTTCATGAATGCCGGAAACTACGGGTTATCCCTAAATCAATTTGCACTCGGTCAGGATGGATTGCTTTGGGCCAGCATCTTCTTTCTTGCAAACGTAATGATTATGAATTCGCTTGGGGTGGTTCTCGCCAGCTCAGGAAAAACACGTCTGGTCGCAGCCCTTCGGGGATTACTTCGTGTACCAGCGCTTTATGCTTTTGCAGCAGCGTTAATATTTCGTTTTACTGGAATTGCAGCTCCTCAAGCATTAATTAAGCCGGTTGATCTACTCGCAGATGCAACGATTCCAGCTATGCTGCTCGTTCTGGGCATGCAAATCGGCCGGGCGGGCAAACCGAAAAAACTCGGCCTGGTTGGCCTGGCATCAGTTCTTCGTTTGATCGTCTCTCCGGCGTTAGCATGGGTATATAGTCTGGGCTTAGGCTTGCCCCTGATTGCATCGCAAGCAGGAATTCTTGAATCAGCTATGCCATCTCCCGTATTAGCGATTATCATCAGCCTTGAATATGACACCGATCCCGAATTTGTAAGCTCGGTTGTCCTTGTTTCAACAATCCTCAGCCCGATTTCACTCACAATCCTCCTGT
>JBFFMI010000214.1:0-4182 GCA_041554155.1 Anaerolineales bacterium | reverse complement strand
CCCTTGCCGCGCGGGACCTCAACATAACCCCATACGTAGGGGATGAACTGTGTGATCCAGGGAGCATTCGGCCGTTCAACACCCCCGAGAAACTCGATTGGCCAGGGTGTGGCATACAACATAGCGACTGGATCCACGAAGTTGAAGTGGTTGCCGACGACGAGCAATGGTCCTTGATCGGGGATGTGCTGGCGTCCTTCCACTTCTATCTTTGCAAGAACTGGAAACCCGATGCGTATGAGGGTGCGCAAAAAATATCGCACGGCCAATCTGCGGGGATAAGGGACACGGTTCTTCGTTTTACTCATGGGAGATCAGACCATTCATGTGTCTACAAAGGATGCCAGGCAGCGCCTCGCAGCTGTAAGACAGAGAACACAGAGACAACGTTGAAGTTGCTTACCAGTTCCTGGTCGTATTCGCTTCAACCGTCTGACCGAGGTAGGACAGCAACGCTGCTCGACCATTTCCAAGGATCGGCTGCCCATGGGAGGGCAGCAGATGCTTGAAATCCAGCTCACCAAGTCGGTGGATCGAGGCGCGAGCCAATTTGGTATCTGCAGTCGCTATGGCCATCGGCGGAGCAATGCGACCATTGCGGTTCCTGACCGCGTCGCCGCAGATCATGGCTTGGTCGAGGGAATGCAGGAAGCCGATATGCCCGGGGGTATGACCGGGTAGGTGGATTACGACCATAGCGGCCACCGACTCGCCGCGCTGTAATTCGTGGTTAACAGTAAGGCCGATGTGATTGTCTGGCATGAATTCGCGGGCAGCCCAGAATAGCGGATTACGTGTGCTCAAATCCCGATAATCGCGTTCTCCCGTGATGAACCCGGTTTCTGCTGCGTGGCAGAGCAACTGGGGCTGCCAATGCATATAAACAGCATTTAATCCACCGCTGTGGTCGGGGTGGGCGTGGGTTAAAAGCACGCGTACTGGCCCCTGGCCGCGCGTCGCCCGTGCAATAGCTGTGACAACGACATCGCTGCTATCCGGCGGGCCGCTGTCAATCAATGTCCACCCCTGCTCACTTTGAATAAGCCAAAGGGCTACTGAGTACCGGAAGGGGCCGGCAGAGAACAGGGACACTTCCATGCGAAAGATATGGTCAGTGACGCGTTCAAAATCCACAGCGTTAACCTTTCTCAGCTATGCTCTTAAGCAGATCTGGCACCTGGCTCAAATCGCTCGCGACCAGCGTAGGTTGTGGCGCATGCGTGTGCTGAGATGCATCCGGCAGGTTCGGGTCGGGTAACCATATACTATGCATCCCGGCGTTTTGAGCGCCCAGGATATCAGCCTCGAGCAAATCACCCACCATCACGATTGCCTGCGCGGGCAACCCCCACTGCTCGCGGATTTGATGAAAAGGACGCGGGTCCGGCTTACGAATCCCCAGAGCTGCAGAAATCAGGATAGGATCAAAATATTCCCGGATTCCCGCCATATCGATAAGACGCTGGACATTTGCTTCATCCCCGGCGTTTGAGAGTATGCCAAGCTGGTACCCGGCACCGGATAAGGTCTTCAAGACCGTGTGCGCAGCAGGTTTAGGTGTCCAGTAGGCTTCGCTCACAGCATACATCGCTGAGAGGCCATCTCGTAGAACCTGCTCTTCTGGAAGTGGATCGACAAGTTCGTGCAGGACCTGGCATAAGATTGTGTACGAAGATAGCTCTACATGATCGTCATCACGACGCCTGTGGTATTGGCGTAAAGCCTCGCCAAAGGAGTGGATAAAGTCCTGCCCATCAATCTCAATCGCCTGATCCCGAAGTGAATCAGAGATCGCTTCAAGGCCAACCAGGAAGAGATGATCATAGTTTCCTTCGAAGTCTATTAGGGTCGAACCGAGATCAAAGATCACACCGCTGATTTCAATTGGTACCAAAGCTTAGTATCCCTGTTCTGGATCGTAGCGGTTCAGAAGAGATCGGTCGGCCAGGTAATGGCCCAGGTTTTGTGTGAATAGGTCCATCGCTCTGTTGAAGTACTGAGGAGTTGAACCAGCCAGGTGTGGTGAGAGGATGACATTCGCCATCTCCCATAAAGGACTGCTTTCCGGGAGCGGCTCCACTGGATAGACGTCAAGTGCTGCGCCTGCCAGGCGGCCGCTGGTGAGCGCTTCGATTAAGGCCCCGTGATCGAGGATGCTGCCGCGTGATACATCGATCAAATAGGCCCCTGGCTTCATCGCCCCAATCACTTCAGCATTGACCATCCCTTTGGTTTTGGCTGTCAGGGGCAACGTGATCACAACATAGTCACACAGGGAGACCATGGAAGAGGTTGCCTCAGGAGGATAAAGGCGGTCGGGGAGATCTGCCCCTGGGTCGCCGAGTCCATCCAGGCTATAGCCCTGATCGACGATCATTTTAAGGTTGCGCTTGGTGGCCAGAACGGTTGCACCAAAAGAGCTGCACAGGCGGGCCACCTCGCGCCCGATGCTCCCGTAACCGAGGATTCCTACCGTGCTGTTAAATAGCTCGAGTGGTTCAAAACGTGCGTAGCGACCATCAGCCCACTGTTCTTCCACAGAACTGCTCATGATTTGAGGCAGACGATGGCCCAGAGCAAGCATAACCATCAGCACAAACTCGGCCATTTGAGGGGTCGATGTGCCACTCATTGTGGTAACGATGACATCTGAATCCAATAATGGGTGGCCGACAAATTGATCGATCCCGGAAGTATGTGCCTGGATCCAACGCAGGTTTGGCACTTGATCGGGATCGGGGAGTGTGTACATGGTGTACAACACCTCGACTGAATCCAGCAATTTCTCCGGGATGGAGCTATAGTCGCGTGTGGGATGAATAGTAAGTTCGATGCGTGGCGATACCGCCCGGATGCGCGCGGCATCAGCCTCCGGAATCGAAACGGTTGCTAGCACCTTCAGTGGAGTGTCTGCCATAGACTTCATTCTACATCAAGCGCTGTTTGGTGCCATCCTTTGATGGTTGGTTTGATTGGGTTGTGATCAAAGCAACGCGGCTTAATCTATACTAGAGATCGAGCTTCAGCGTCAGGAGGCAAGCATGCAAGTTGGTGTCGTTTATCCCCAGACCGAGTTGGAATCAGACCCAACCATCATCCGCGACTATGCGCAGCGCGTGCAAGAGATGGGATATCAACATATCCTCGCGTATGATCATGTGCTGGGAGCAAACCCGAAGCGGCCTGGAGGCCGACTGGGGCCCTATACCAGCGAAGACTCTTTTATGGAGCCCTTCTCGCTTTTCAGCTTTATCGCAGGCATTGCACCCCGACTGGGGTTTGTAACCGGGATCATCATCTTGCCACAGCGGCAAACGGCGCTGGTTGCCAAGCAGGCAGCCACACTTGATCGTCTTTGTGCCGGACGCCTGCGATTGGGGATTGGGGTGGGTTGGAACCCGGTGGAATTCACGGCGCTGAATCAGGATTTTTCCACACGAGGCTCCCGCAGCGAAGAACAAGTCCAACTGCTTAAACGGCTTTGGACTGAACCGCTGATCACATACAAAGGCCAATGGCATGACATCCCTGATGCGGGGATCAACCCTCTACCTGTGCAAAAACCCATCCCGATCTGGTTTGGGGGTCATGCGGATATCGTATTGCAGCGGATGGCCAGGCATGGAGATGGATGGCTGCCGGGTTACGCGTCCGTAGAAGAAGCGCAACCAGCGCTCGATCGTCTAAAGGCGTACCTCGAAGAAGAAGGACGGAGTCTCGAGGCGTTTGGGCTCGAACCGCGACCAAAATTGGCCGGTACAAACATGGATCGGGTGGTCAGGGATGCGCAGGAGTGGAAAGATGCAGGCGCGAGTCACATCTCGATCAATACGATGGGATGTGGGTTTTCGAGTTTGAGCCAGCATCTGGGAGCCCTCACGCAATTCGCAACGTCCTTCTTGTAGCTTGGAGAAAGTCATTGCATGTATGACTCTTCTAACAAATCAGGTGGATTCGAAATTTCTTAGTAGATAGGTATCGGATGGTACCGGGTATCCATTCGATGGATTGAGGGCACCGAATGCTGTGCAACTATGCTTCAATATTGGCTGGCGCCATTTGTCCGTCTGTGCAGGAACACCAGAATGCGAGTAACACGGTCGGCTATGAATTAGGGGTGGAAAATTGACGAGGTTTTTGAATTTCTCTACAATCTATAGAAGTTCTTCTTAAGTAAGAGGG
>JBFFMI010000213.1:0-4195 GCA_041554155.1 Anaerolineales bacterium | reverse complement strand
GGCGCCAGAGCAGTGTGGTTCATCCCTTGAACACGGGCTTTGGATGCCACACCTGGTTGCGCTAAATTCACGATTGGCGGATGGGTTTTCTCCATCCATACGAAACGGTCACTGCTCGAGAAGGAACCCCAGTGCGACGATGATCATGAAGCTGCTGCTTGCAAGGAGTTGCCGCATACCAATTCTCGTTGGTTTCCATCGAATCGCAGGCTTACGCAGAGTATCGACAGCATCGAGCATCATTAGCGCTGATGCGAGAGCTACAACCCAGGGAAAGGGTGCACGTGAGACGGCAAACAAGCTGAAGACCAGGTTGAAACTGTGATAGGCGAGGGAACGATAGGATCGTCGCAATCGATCTGGAAAAAGCCCACCGTCCTGAAGCTTGCGCTCAAATAGCCGCTGATAGACAAGTACGATCGATGCGGCGGATTGAAGCCAGGCAATCGCCCATAGGGTCCAGGCGATCGTCGTATCTGTGCCACCCGCAACCCAATAGCTTGCAGGTGCCGCTAGCGCAAGAACTCCAGCACCAACGATCTCGATGCCGCGCTGACCGCGCTCGGCACGGCGGCTTATTAATGCTAGGTGCCACAGAAAAACGGGGATGCCTGGCAAGAGAAGCCAGATGAGATGGAAATATCCAGCTCTAAGCAACAGGATGAACGCCAACAGAGCGCAAAAAGCATAACCAAGCGTCCAGAGTAATGCGGGTTTACGGTCTGTTATTGGGCGCCGGCTGGAATATGTCTTTACATAGATGCTCAATGGCTGTCTGAGGAGGAACGCGGTCAGCATGGCGAAAAAGAGGGTCAGTAATCGTGTAGAAAAATGACCTGCAGCCGCGATCCCAATACAAAAGGGACCAATCCACCAGATCCAGGCACCGTGTTCACTGGGGAGCATGAATTTTCGCTGAAAGAGGTATTTCCGATTCATGCGCTCACTTGAAGCGAAATATTGACCACAGAAACTTCCCGCCGATCCGATTCCGGGGAGCAGAATACCATAATATTTGAAGCCGTAGTAAAGTAATTGTCATCGTAAGGTTCTCACCGCGAAGGACATTTGCATGCCATGACGGATCTTTCAAGGAAGAATGCGGTCTCTATTGACGTTGGCATGCGGTTGCGCCAATTGCGCGAGGAACGCGGCCATTCTATCAGGGAGCTGGCTCGGCAGAGTGGCCTTTCCGCGAATGCCTTAAGCTTGATTGAGCGAGGTAAGACTTCGCCTTCCGTGAGTACGTTATACAAAATATCGGAGGCGTTAGGTGAGCCGATCACAGCTTTTTTTGAGATCCCCGGGGAAAAGGAACGCATTGTCTTCCGGAAATCGACAGAGCGTACGCGTGTGCCTTTTACCCGAGGCATATGGGAAGGCCTGGGTGGTGAGCTTTTCGTCGGCCATGTTGAACCTTTTGCGCTCACGCTCGAAACCGGCGCCAATAGTGGCCCCAACCCGATCGTCCATACGGGGCATGAATTTGTCGTCTGCCTGCGGGGGCAGCTGGAATATCAGGTCGAGCATGAAATCTTTCTGCTCGAAGCAGGAGATACCCTGTTGTTTGCGGCTCACTTGAATCATCGCTGGCGTAATCCAGGCCCACTTGTAACCAATGCGGTGTTTGTGCTTTCCGGCTTTGAAGAAGGAGAGGAACCCGGTACACATCACCTGAAAAAACCCAATAGGGAGGATCCGCAAGAAGCGTAACCTCCGTTAATGTTCTCACGGATGAAGTAAAAAAAGACCCAAGCGGACTGCGGGTCTTTTGTTAATAATCAGGTGCAAAGAGTTTAGATGAAGATGATCTGGGCTCCTTCAGTCAAATCCATGAAATCACCGGCGGTGACGATATCGATCACGCCATCTACGAAATTATCCATGGAGAGCTCCATCATATCTACGGACATCTTGCAGGCATAGAGTTTTGCACCGCCATCAACCAGCATTTGAAGGTACTCTGGGACGGGAGGTGCTTCAACGCCAGCGATTTTGCCTTTCATAAACCACGATGTGAAAGCAGTCATTCCGGGCAGGATCGACATCCAGTTGGGGATCCCCAAGTTGCCTGTGGGCAAACCCATCATGCTCATTTTCATGCTGGTGTTTCCCACTGGATTGAGTTCCAGTCGGTCCTGACGATCCTTATCGATCAGGTCCATTCCCCAGAAGGTGAAGAAGATCATCACATCGATGCCGTTCCCCAGCGCAGCCCATCCCATCACGAGTGCCGGATACGCCATGTCCAGGTTGCCCTTGGAGCAAATGAACGCGATCTTACGAGTGTCCTCAGTCATGTAGTGTCTCCTAATTGTTGTTTACGCAATTTAACCCAATGGGGTTAAACGCAACCTTCCGGTTTGCCGAGCCCCGAGATACGAGCTACTTTCTTGGCCGGTCCCTTGGGGTAGAGTGCAAAGAGTTCCTTGGTCGTGATGCCGGTCCCGGTTGTGATCTGACGCAGGGTCGGTGCACTGCCACTTTCCGTCGCACTCTGGCGGCAGAACTCGATCACTTTCCAGTGATTTTCTGAGAGTGTCTCGATACCCTCCTCCCTGGCGAGTTCGGCGGCGATCTCTCTGCTCCACTCGCTGGGCGTGGTCATAAAGCCTTCTTCATTAACTTGAACATCGATTCCTGCAATCGTGCGGGTTGCCATTTTTTCCTCCAATTATGTTTTATCTGCAGACCTGGATCGAGTCCTCGATCCAGGTCGTATGTTTCCAAAGTATTGCCGGCAGGTTTAGTCGTTCGGGCTACCATTGCCTTGAGAGGCCTCCGCGTCCATGGCTTTGACCATATTCAGCAAACGGGCTAAGCCGCGCCGCACGCTCGGGTCGCCTAGTTCGCGAATGAGCCTCAAAGTAGAGACATCCTCCACTTGCTCAGGAGGGCTGATGGCAGAGATGGCATTGTTCGCCAGTGCAAGGATCTCCGGTTGGGTCATGTTGCGCACAGTCGTTAGGATGGTGACGATGTTATCCCCCAGGGCGCGCACATCATGCTCGCTGAACTCTGCCACAATGCGCTCCAGGATGTTCCAGCTTTCCTGGGCAAAAGTGAAGTAGCCTTGCCTTTCTAAGCGATCGAGCGTCTCGACGGAGGTGTTGAAGGCCTGGTTGGCAATCGGGGTCACTTCATCGATCAATCCGGCGCCACCTTCAACCATATCCATTAGCCGTCCGATAAGACGGGTATTGCGCAGCACGCGCTTCAACACGAAGATCAAATCTTCAACTTGAAACTCGGTTCCGATCTCGGCCAGTTCATCGATCGAGAGCTTGATCATGTGGTTCATTACCGGGATCAAGTCATTTTGCAATTCCTGTAGTTCCATCTGTCGGCGCTGCTGCTGTTCAAGTTGCGCTGAGATCAAATCGATTTTTTGATGGAGCGTCTCCAGGTCATGGGTTGCAGTGTTTGTAGCCATTGAACCCTCCTAGTTCCACTTTCCAGCCATAGACATTTGTGATTCGAAGGGCATTTCGCCGCCTTTGAGCAGTGTGTTCCAGTAAATCCAGCGGAACATCATTTTGCCCCAATGATTCACGGGCGATTCCTTCAGGAGCGAGAAAGGTCCAAAACCCGGTAACGGGTACTTGCCCGGCAATGGCTCGACATCGTAGTTGAAATCGATCAGGATGCCTTTTTCAAAACCCGATTCGATAAAACAGTTCGCGTGTCCATCGAATGTTGGCTGCGGTTCCAGGCCTTGCATATGACGCTGGACATTCTCAACCAGCACGTCAAGCATGAAGTGGGCTACCGAGCCGGCCTTTGATGTGGGTGTGTTCCCTGCGTCGCCGATAACCCAGACGTTTTCGTAGTTCTTTGACTGCAGCGTGTGTTTATCGGTGGGGACAAAATTGAGCTCATCGCCCATGCCCGAACGCGCGATCACCTCAGCCCCCATATTGGTAGGGATGCTGATGAGCAGGTCGTAGGGCACTTCGCGCTCATCGTAGGAACGAATCACCTGTTTGCCGTGATCGACTTCCATGATGTTGTATTCGGCTTCAAGCAAGATGTTCTTCTGTTGCAACATATCCCCCAGGATGGCGGAGGCCTTAGGTTTCGTGAAGGCACCTGGCAAGGGAGTGGAGTAAACGATCTCGACCTTATCGCGGATGCCGCGCTCATGGAAGAACCAGTCGGCAAGAAACAGGAACTCGAGCGGTGCCACCGGGCATTT
>JBFFMI010000212.1:0-4197 GCA_041554155.1 Anaerolineales bacterium | reverse complement strand
GGTTGAGCGGCGAACTCGTCGTGGGCGTGTATTTTATGGGTGTGCAAACTATCCAGATTGCGAGTTTACTTCATGGAAGCGACCCTTAAAGGTGCCCTGTCCGAATTGTGAGGGCATCCTGGTTGCGGAGAATCGCAAGCAGGCTGTTTGCCTGAATTGCGAAACACCATTCGATCGAGACACTCTTCCGCAAGAAGAAAGTGAAGTGGCATAGAACCTGCATCAGCATAATTGCTTTGACTGAAGTACCGATCTAGAATTCTTGCTTTGGTGGAGCCAATTAGATTCTTCCAGCTCGAAAAGAGAAGTGAGGTCGCATGGATGCTTTACGTAATATCACAGAACGTAAGATCGTTGTACTCATACTCGGAATCGTCCTGGGTCTGTTGATAGGTGTTCTGTACGCATGGGTTGTGCAACCCGTTGAGTGGGTTGATGGAACACCTGCAGATCTTCGGGAAGATCTGCGAGTCGATTATTTGCGTATGGCGGTTGATTCCTACGCTTCTAATCTCGATGCTGATCTGGCACTCGAGCGCTTCGAAGCCCTGGGAGAGTCTGGCACTGAGACGTTAGATCTCGTCGGGCAGACCCCAGCTGAAGTGGACCCGAGCGCTATTCAGAAGTTTCAGGCATTACTGGCTGTTGAGGAGCCTGCTGGAGATGAAGAGGATCCAGAAACAGAGAGCACAGACTCGAGCTCGAATTCAGTGGCGTCCTCCTTAATTCTGCCAGTTTGTGGCGCCACACTGGGGTTAGGCGCGCTACTCGCCCTGGCGTTGTTCATTCGCAAACGACTTGAGGGCAGAGAAGCGGTTGTCGTCGACGATGTGTTTGAAGCTCCGGTGGATGAAATGCCATTTGATACGCCTGCTGCCTTCGATGCCCCTGAGCCGATGGAAGTGGCGAGTGAACAGGCGTTAGCCACGTTCAGAACCACATACACTATCGGGGATGATCTATACGACGACTCGTTTAGTATTGAGAGCCCGGCCTCTGGCGATTTTCTCGGTGAATGTGGGGTTGGCATCGCCGAAGCGATCGGGGTAGGCGAGCCGAAGAAGGTTTCAGCCTTCGAGATATGGCTATTTGATAAAAATGATATCCAGACCGTAACCAAGATCTTGCTCAGTGGCTATTCCAATAAGGATGAGGAATCACGTACACGCCTCGCAGCAAAAGGCGATCCGATACTCGCCGAGAGTGGAGAGGTCGTAGTGCTCGATACCGCTTCCTTGCAGGTAGAAGTGCGCATCGTAGATATGAGTTATGGATCGGGAGCCTTGCCTGCTGAAAGTTTCTTTGAGCGCATGACGATTGAGCTCAAGGCGATTGCCAAAACCTAAACGCTAATCAGCATATGAAAAGGGCAGGCTAGCCTGCCCTTTTTTTGTTAATGGGAGTGGTGGGTTAGTTGTTGAGGATCTCAAGGACTTTAAACTTAATTTCACCGGCAGGCGTGTGTGCAATGGCGACGTCGCCCACTCGCTTGCCCAGTAGCGCCTGACCGATAGGGGATTCATTAGATACCGTGCCGTTACGTGGATTGGCTTCTTTTGCACCGACGATACGGTACTCGATGTGTTCATCCATCTCGTCGGCAATCCGCACTACACTACCCAGCTCGATAGAGTCACTGTCCTGCGATTTTTCGATAATCTCCGCTGCTCGCAGCGTAGCTTCCAGATCCTGAATTTTTCCCTCCAGGAAAGCTTGTTCTTCTTTGGTGGCGATATAATCTGCGTTTTCTGAGAGGTCCCCCATTGAGATCGCGTGGCGCAGGCGCTTGGAGAGATCCGGGCGCTTGACATTTTTCAAGTGGTTTAGTTCTTCTTGGATCTTGGCAGCCCCTTCTGGGGTCAGAAACACTTTACTATTCTTCATGACGTGCACACCTGTACTTTCAACCGTTAAGATGGAATCTGTGGATCGAAAAGACGGCTATGTTCGCCGTGAGCGAATCGATCTGTCATCCCAGCGATGTAATCGCATATGGCTCTTGTTTCACCGATGAGGTTAAATCTGTCCTGTACTTCTTTAGGCAAGATCCCTGTCTCGCTGATATATGCCCGAAAAAGATCCTTTAGGATGCGCTCGGCTTTTACTTGCATCCGGTAAACCCGATGATGGCGGTACATATTCTCGAAAAGGAAGCTCTTTAACTCCCGATTGTGCTCTTCAAGTTCATTAGAAAACGATACGAGACTATAGTCCAGTAGCTGGACATCTTCTACGGTCTCTATGCGTTCTTTCTCTATTTGAATGCTGGTGTAGTCAAGTACATCGCTGATCTCGATCCCGATCAGTCGACGGATCACTTGATGGCGCTCGAGATCGCTAAGAGGGCCAGCACTAAGTCCCACACTTGCGAGGACATCCTGCCACAATTGCAATTCCGCTAATTGATCCGGGTGGATAAGATCAGCGCGCAGTCCGTCATCCAGATCGTGAGCGCTGTAGGCTAGCTCGTCTGCAACATTTGCGATCTGGGCTTCAAGGTGCCCGCGCTTCTCAGGTTCGAAACCTTCGGCATCTGAAATATCGTACTCGGTCTCATGTTTTACAATGCCTTCACGCACTTCCCAGGTGAGGTTGAGGCCTGGGAAATCAGGATAGCGTTTTTCTAACTCCGTGACGATCCGGTACGATTGACGATTGTGATCGAACCCGCCATGATCATCCATGAGATGGTTGAGCATATGCTCGCCTGCATGGCCAAAAGGGGGGTGCCCTAAATCATGGGCAAGGCATATCGCTTCGACTAGATCCTCATTTACGCCGAGTGCTCGAGCCAGGGTACGACCAATTTGTGCGACTTCAAGGGTATGGGTCAAACGTGTCCGGTAGTAATCGCCTTCAGTTGTGACAAAAACTTGGGTTTTATGCTTAAGTCGTCGGAACGCGGTTGTATGTATGATCCGATCGCGATCGCGCTGAAAAACGGTCCGATAGTTGGATTCTTTGTCATTGTAGGCACGACCGCGTGAGTCTTTACTGCGGAATCCAAAAGGCGCAAGGGTTGTGCTTTCAAAGGTCTCAAGTTCTTCTCTCGTACGTTGCATTCGTTTTCACCTGCTCGGCTGCAGTGTAACCGACGAAAAGAGTGGATGTCAATGCAGCGCTTTGACATCCACAGGGAGATTAGCGGATAATCAAGCGATAAGGAACCGAAGGAGGCGCAATGGCCAAACCATTCCCGAGTGCAATCTGGATGGACGCACTGATTGAGCAATTGAACACAGATGAGCGCTATGCCCAGGTTGCAAAGAATTGGGAAGGCGATATTTACGTGGTGATCGATCCGGATGATTCAAATCCAGCTCAAGAAGAGCCCGTTGCCTATTACCTGGATCTGTGGCATGGTCGCTGTCGAGGCGGTAGCTATTACGACTCTTTGCCCGAAGACGGCCCTCCCGCTATTTTTACCTTTCGCACAAATCTCGCCAATATCTTGAAAATCTTCAATGGTGAGCTCGACCCGATCCAGGCAATGCTGACACGCAGGTTGAAAGTTGAAGGCAATATGGCCTATTTGTTGCGTAATGTGCCGACCGTCCTGGATTTCATCCGATGCTGCAGGTCGGTGCCGATGGATGTCAGTGCTTTCCAATAATACGTGAGCAAAAAAATGGAGGGGATGATGCCTCAATTCTTATTGGTCCATGATGTTCTTGAATACCCAGAGACCCAAGAGGAGTGGATAACGATGTGGCGTGAGCTTCGCGCCAGATCATCAGGGGAAGCGCAATGGCTTAGCAGTTTCTACGAGCCAGCGAGCAGGAAAATGTACTGTCAATGGGAAGCATCCGATTCTGAAACGATCATGGCCTGTCTTACGAACGATGTGATGGAGAAGGCTCCAGTGACAGATACCTCAGAAATCGTCATATTTGATGTTGCCTGGTTGGACGATGATGCGTGAGGCTAATCGTGCATATAGAGGGTTCATATTGCCATGACCGATAACCGCCACGTAATTTCGCATGCATACGATTATGTTATTGTCGGCTCCGGATTTGGCGGAAGCGTCTCTGCTATGCGGCTGGCTGAAAAAGGGTACCGTGTACTTGTCCTTGAGCGCGGGGAGCGCTTTGAAGACGCTGATTTTCCCAAGACGAATTGGCAACTACCGAAATACCTGTGGATGCCAGGTATTGGGTTCCGTGGCTTTATGGAACTTTCACTGCTCCCCGATCT
>JBFFMI010000211.1:0-4249 GCA_041554155.1 Anaerolineales bacterium | reverse complement strand
TGGGTATTCCAGATCTTGGGGGCTCATCCCTCATCTTCACTCCTCCAATCCCCCTATTTGTTTTTAAATAGAATTGGTGTTGTGTAAGTCGTTTGGGCCAGATGCTTTTATGGCAAATCAGGGTGCACGGGATAGAAATCTTGCTAGTTGACTTGGTTGGCAGATCTTTCGGTTGGATTAGCGGAAACGAAAAGGATGCTCACTGAAGAACTCAAACGCTGCGTGCCTATATTCGGCTTTCTGCCGGAAGATGAGCTCACGCGCATCGCAGAGGCAGTGATCCAGAAGAAGGTTTCGAAGAACACGCTGCTCTTCCGTGAAGCAGAAAAGGAGCAGCAGTTTTTTATCCTGGTCGAAGGGCAGGTCGAGATCATCAAAGCGCTGGACACGCCCGATGAGCGGACGCTGGCGGTGCGCGAACCCTGCTGCTTGCTCGGTGAATTGAGTCTCTTCAGCGAAGACGGCTCCCACACGGCCAGCGTTCGGGCACTAACCGACCTCGAGTTGCTTGAGCTGCGGCGTGGGGAGATCAATGAACTGTTGCACCGCCAACCCAAATTCGCCTACGAACTCATTCGCACGCTCAGTCATCGCCTGGTGGAAGCTGAGGATCTCACTATTCGCGACCTGCGCCGTAAGAACCGTGAACTGAACCAGGCTTATAAAGATTTAAGTTCTGCGCAAGCGCAACTGATCGAGAAGGAAAAGTATGAGAAAGAATTGGAGGTAGCAAGGCAGATCCAGATGAGTATGCTGCCACGCAAGCCGCTGCGAATCCCACGCTACAACTACTTCGCCCGCATTGTTCCGATGATCGGGGTGGGTGGTGATTTCTTTGACTTCATCGCGCTCGACGAGGAGCGTTTTGGGCTGGCGATCGGCGACGTTTCAGAGCACGGTGTCCCTGCAGCGTTATTCATGGCGCTGACAGCTACGTTGCTGCGCGCAGAAGCGAAATCTAGTGCACTGCCCGATCAAGTTATGCGCAAGGTCAATCGTCACCTGTTAGGCATGAATGAAACCGGGATGTTTGTTACGCTGTTGTACGGCATCTTGGATACATCCCAGCGAACCTTCCATTACGCCCGTGCCGGACATGAACTGCCCCTGATCCTTTCAGCGGAGGGGAAGGAGATTGAGGTTGAATATGAGCGTGGTCAACCGCTGGGAATCTTTGAAGATCCGCAGCTGGATCAAGCACAAGTTGAGCTTCCCAAGGGCAGCCTAATGGCACTGTATACCGATGGCATCGCCGACTCGATGAATAGAAAACACCAACGTCTTGGCACAGAGCGATTCCGAGCAGCGCTGGTAAGTGCGGTCGGTGAGCGTGCCCGCACAGCTGTCGACCGGGTTTGGGCTGATGTGGAGGCATTCCGAGGTGAGGTGGACCAGTACGACGATTTAACGCTATTCATCGTGAAGGCTGAATGATTCCCGCATGGTCAAAATAATAGAAAAAACCATCCTGGGCACACTAATGAATGCGCATCTCTTCCACGATGTTGAAAGGGCGACCCTGGAATCTCTGGCTGAGAAAAGCACCTTGCGGTCAGTAGACAAAGGGGAGCTGCTGTTTTGTCAGGATGAACTTGCGGATTCCGTATATGTTGTGCGATCCGGGTTGCTCTCGATATTCTTGGGTGTGCCGGATGGACGCGAGTTGGTCATCAATGTGATGCGTCCGGGGGATGTTTTTGGAGAGATCGCCTTGTTCACCGATCAATCTCGCTCCACGGGTGCGATGGGGCGTGAGGATGCGGAAGTTGTAGCGATTCCAAATAAAGCCTTTCTGGATATCGTTGAGGGTGAGTCAGATTTGCTGCGACGTGTGCTAGAGATGACCGCGCAGCGATTAAGGGTGAGTAGCGAACGTGAAAGCGCATTGGCTTTCCTGGATGCCTCTGCTCGTATCGCCCGCGTTTTGCTAAAGCTGGAGCAGCAAATGGGGGCGCGAGGGAGGATCGAAATCACCCAGGAGGATCTGGCCCAGCACGTCGGTTTATCCCGTCAGACCGTGGCCTCCGCTATTGGGAAGTGGCGGCGCGATGGGTGGGTTGATACATCCCGGGGTGAGATCAACATTCAAAATCGAGGGGTGATTGAGCATTTTGCCTATAAGACAGAGATCTGACTGCAAATTATGCGTCGGCCATTTGACAGACATCCAGGCCAGGAAATCGTATAGTCGATGATGCTTGGGTCGGCGACTCTTGAACCCACGCTGTGTGAAGGGAGGCAAGTATTTAGAAATAAATGATTAGCAATGGACATTTAATTCTGACAGGAGGGCACTATGGCTGACGAAAAAGTTATCGAAAAAGTTGTAGCCAGATTAACAGATCTGCGTTTGACCTTAGGACCAGAGGAGAGAGTCATCCTTGATCGTATGATCGTGGGGGAGGAGGCCGAAGTCAGCGGCCATATGTTCGAAGTCGGCAGCGGGGCAGGAGTGGTAATCGTCGACAACGAAGAATATAAACTCGTGCCCTGAGCTGTCAAACTAATCCCTTCGACACGCATACCCGGAAGTTCTCTGGGCTTCTGGGTATGCGGCCTTTAATATCGTTATCTGTAATCTGGCAAAGGCCATGTTGAATCGCTAGCCTCCTGATCCACCTTATCGCAGCGAGTCATCCAAAGAGGTGAATCCATGGGTTCTGATAAGCCACCCAACATGAAAAAAATGAGCGAGGCCCTTGCATATCTCAGAGATGTTATTGAAATAAGCGGCCAAGCCCTGCTGCCAAGCTTTGATGATCATCTGCTGCAATCTATTGTGGACACAGCCGGGCAACTCTTCAATGCAGCCGCAGCCTCCATCGCCCTGGTAGATGCCCAAAATAACTGCTTGGAATTTAAAGTGTCGTATGGCCACGGCAATGAGGATGTTGTCGGTCGTCAAATACCTCTTGATTCGGGAATTGCAGGCTACGTTGTCATGACCGGCCAGCCGATCGCCATTGCCGATGTGCTCCGGGATCCACGCTTTAATCAAGAGTTTGCCGAGAGCACAGGGTATGTACCCAAGTCGATCCTGGCTACACCCCTGGAATGGCAAGATCGGATCATCGGCGTCATGGAAGTGCTCGATAAGATTGAAGCGCCTCGCTTTGACCTGCGCGACATGGAATTCCTGGGGCTTTTCGCTCAGCAAGCCAGCATCGCCATCGCCCAGTCTCAGCAATATAACCAGATCGCATCTGTGATGCTTGCGACTCTTCAAGCCTGGGTGGAAGAAAAGGCACCTAGCGATGTCGGCCCTATTCTTCAACAGATACTCCAGGCTGAGGTACGATCGGGTGATATGGATCAAATTAGCCAACTTGCAAGTATATTGCATGAGCTTCTTCGAACGGGAGAGGCAGAGCGCCGCATGGCCCTAGCCGTCCTGGAGGCTATCCGGGGATATCTGGTCGAGCATTCTGAGAGGATGCGTATCTGAAGATGAAGCCGGGAGCGTAAAGAATGACGATGCAAGAAGGGAAGCCACGTCCTGCCTGGTCGTCTCAATTTGCTGCAGATGCTATCCGTAATGTCAAGTTGATCGAACCGCTCGAAGCGCTCTCGCGAGAATGGGCTTGGGGGGGAAGCATGGGGAAGGGGGTGAAGGTCGGTATCGTGGACAGTGGGGTTGAGCACGATCACCCAGCCCTGGACAGTTCCGTGAAAGGTGGGGTGGTCATTACCTGGGAGCAAGATCCAGGAAAGAAGATCCGCATCCTCGAAGATGATCCGCCAAGGGATTACTTCGGGCATGGCACGGCCTGCGCCGGTATCGTCCATGCCCTCGCCCCCGAGGCCGAGATCTACAGCATCCGGGTACTGGGGAAGGATCTCAAGGCAAAAGCTCTTCAATTTGCTGCGGGTTTACAGTGGGCTATTGAACAGGGCATGAACGTGGTGAACTTGAGCCTCAGCACGTCCAAATCGGACTATTACGCCCTCTTCCATGAGTTGACCGATGAGGCTTACTTTAAGAATATCTTACTTGTGTCGGCGGTAAACAATTTTCCTGTGGCCAGCTATCCTTCGTTGTATTCCTCGGTCGTTTCAGTTGCTGCCGGGGACAGCGAAGATCCAATGACTTATTTTTACAATCCAAGACCCCCTGTCGAGTTTGGCGCTCCGGGAATCGATGTTGAGGTGGCTTGGTTGAATCAGGGTTCCTGTGTAACGACTGGCAATAGTTTCGCCGCCCCGCATATCTCCGGGATCATCGCTTTGATCCTGGCTAAGCATCCCGACC
>JBFFMI010000210.1:0-4326 GCA_041554155.1 Anaerolineales bacterium | reverse complement strand
GCTCGCCAGGCCTGGCCGCGCGCCTTCTTATCCTCTTTGTCGATCCCTTCAGCGGCAGCCAGCATGCGATCGACGAAGGTATCCGGAACATCCAGGCCGGGGACTTGATCGCGCATGTAACGCGCCATGCCGGGTGACTTGAGTGGACCAACGCCGGCCAGGATATAGACCTGCTCATGCAGTCCAAGTTCGCGCACCTTGGCCATGAACTCCTCAAAGCGGGGTACGTTGTAGATCAGTTGAGTCTGGATGAAATCGGCGCCAGCCTTGACCTTCTTGCCCAAGCGATAAGGGCGCCATTCGAAAGGGTCGCCAAATGGGTTGGCGGCCGCTCCGACGAAAAAGCGCGGCTCGATACCTTTGATTTCGTCGCCGCATTCAAAACAGTTCTCCTCACGCATTTTGACAACCGATTGGATCAGGGAGATCGAGTCAAGATCATGCACGTTCTTCGCTGTTGGATGATTGCCAAAGGATTGATGATCGCCGGTAAGGCAAAGCAGGTTTCGCATACCCAATGCGTAGGCACCCATTAAATCGGATTGGATCGCCAGGCGGTTGCGGTCGCGGCAGGTCATCTGGATGATCGGCTCGAGACCTTCCTGTACGACGATCGTCCCGGCGCCGATGCTGGACATGCGTACAATCGCGGTCTGATTATCGGTAATGTTGACGGCGTCACAGTAGCCTAGCAGGAGCTTGGCTTTCTCGCGAATGACCTCGCCATCGGCTGATTGAGGCGGTCCGAGCTCTGCAGTTACAGCGAAATGCCCTTCACGCAGAACGCGTTCTAGATTGGAGCCGGATTTGAAACCGTTCGTGTTTTCTATCATCTTCACTCGTCTCCCCGCCTACTCTGATTCCTCTGCGGCAAGGCGCAGGTCTTCGCGCGTGATCTTCCGTGGACCACCGTCTCGGCTGGTGGACCAATCCTTCGCGGGCTGGATCTCCATGATCAAGTGCAGGCGATCTTGAGCTTCCAGGCGGTCGTAGATCAGTTGCCAGGCACAGGGCGTATCCGAATCGATCTCACAGACCCCGTCCTGTGAGCCGCCGCAGGGCCCGTTCAAGAGCTGTTTGGCGCAGCGGGCGATCGGACAGATACCTCCGGTCAAACCGAGCATACAGGTTCCACAGGCTGCGCAGCGCTCCTCCCACACTCCCTGTTCGGTGGGAAGCCCGAGGAAGGATGTATTGAGCCCGGGAACCACGACCTTCTGGGGGTAGCGTTCCGCGATCGCCTGGACGCCGATTCCACAACCGAGAGATAAGATAGCATCGGCGTCATTGATCTGGTCCTTGATCGGATCGATGTACTCCCACTCACATTGGCGCTGAACGGTTGTGTGGGTTACGTCCTTCACGGCACCGTTGAGCTTTGAGGCCATGCGTAGGCTGGTCGCCATGATGCCGGCTTCTTTCTCGCCGCCGGCAAAGCAGACGGTCACGCAGGTCCCGCAGCCAACGACAAGCACCTTCTCGGCATCGGTGATGAGCGCTTGCACCTCATCGAGTGGCTTTTGCTCAGCAATGATCATGTCTTTCTCTCCTGGATTGCCCGGTTTTCATAGCCTGCAATCCCAGATGAAAAATGTTCAAAGTTCGATCTCCTTCCCGTCCTTCAAGTCGTAAGCAATCCGGGAATTCAATCCGATTCAGGTTTTCTTTTGCCTTCTCGCAGCACATTCGGTCCCAACTGTTTGATCATATCGGTTATCTCGGCTGCGGCGTTGGTAAACTCACCGGCCATCGCCGATGAGATATTTATCATCTGCAGGCGCTGGGGTTCAAGGCCAATCCCCTCCAGCAACTGGCGCGCATAGTCTACTCTGCGTCTGGCGTTGGCATTACCTTCCAGGTAATGGCAGTCGCCGGTCAGTCAACCGGCGACGAGGACGCCGTCAGCGCCGTCCTCGAAGGAACGCAGGATGTGCAGAATATCGACCCGACCGCTGCAGAGCAGCTGAACGATCTTGATCGAGGTCGGGTACTGTAGTCGCAGGCTGCCGGCTAAATCTGCGGCATTGTAGGCACAATGCGTACAGCAAAAGGCGACAATCTGCGGGTCAAAATCCGTCATGCAACTATGCTCCTAGCAGTAATGCATCCACTTTAACCAGGATCTGTTCGTCTTCATAATGCGCCAGATGGATAGCCTTGGCGGGGCATTCGGCAACGCAGTTGCCACAACCCTGACAAACTGTCGGCTCGATGAATGCGGCTCCGTGAATGCCACCCACACCATCCTGATCAGCAACGATCAGGGGCACATCAAATGGGCAGACGCGCACACAGGTCAGACAACCCACGCATAGCGAGGGGTCCACCTGGGCTACGATCCCACCAGCTGTAAGCTGCTTTTTCGACAGCACGCGTGCGGCGCGCGCTGCAGCAGCCTTGGCCTGGACAATACTCTCATCGAGTAATTTTGGATAGTGTGCCATGCCGGCCATAAAGATGCCGTCGGAGGGGAAGTCTACCGGACGCAGCTTCACATGTGCTTCCAGTAGAAATCCGTCCTTGTCGATGGGCACTTTGAATTGCGTGGCCATCTCGCGTGCGCCATCCGGCGGCATGACGGGATTGCTCAGCACCAGCAGATCAGGCGTGAGCGTCATCTGTCGGTCGAGGTTAATTACCCTGGCCCGGATCATCAACTGATCGCCGCTGGCATCTACTTCCGGACGATTGTCTTCATCATAGCGCAGGAAGATCACACCGGCTTCGCGAGCCTGGGTATACAGGCGCTCCTTGAAGCCATAGGTGCGGATATCCTTGAACAGGATCGTGACTCGTGCTTCTGGCTTGATGCGCTTGATGGCCAGGGCGTTCTTGAGAGCGGTTGTGCAGCATATGCGGCTGCAGAAAGATTCGGCCGGGCCGACGCAAAGCACCATGGCAATCTCGTCAGGTGCTTGATCCCCAAGCAAGTCCAGTAGGGATTGTGTGCGTGCATCACTTCCACTGGTGTTGTGCTCTATTGCAGCCAGTACGTTCTCAAATTCCAGCCCGGTGACGACGCGCGGATTGGATCCATAGCTGTACTCGTTCCCGCGATACTCGGTTCCACCGGTAGCCAGTATGGTGGCACCGTGTTTCACCTCAAACGGTCCCCCACCATTTTGTAGGGTGGAGATGAAGCGGCCCATAAAACCACTGGTCTTGGCGACCTGTGTTTGGGTGTGGATATGGATCAGGGGTTCTTCTTCGACGGAAGACACCAGCTGTTCTAAGAATGCGGCTGGATCAATATCATTCGAACTGTAGCGCAGATGGCGCAGATTGCCGCCCAGAGTCGCCTCGCGTTCAACCAGGTGGACAACATAGCCACCCTGGGCAAGCGAGAGCGCCGCTGTCATGCCAGCCACGCCACCACCAACGATCAGCGCATCATTGTAGATAGGGACGGTGGTGGTATGGATCGGGAGCAGTGTGTTCGCTCGAGCAGCCGCCATACGGATCAGTTCCTTGGCCTTTCCGGTTGCAGCGGCTCGATCATTGGAGTGGACCCAGGAGCACTGATTGCGAATATTCGCCATCTCGAACATTGCGGGATTCAAACCAGCGGCACGAATGCTGTCCTGGAATAACGGTGCGTGTGTGATCGGCGTACAGGAAGCCACCACGACACGATTTAAACCCAACGCCTCCACCTGCTCGGTGATATGGGCGATGCTGTCCTGTGAGCAGGTGTACAGGTTATCTTCGGCGTGGATAACGCCCGGCAAATTCCCGGCATACTCGGCCACTTCCGGGACCTCCAGGAAACCGCCAATGTTGGAGCCACAATGGCAGACGAAGACACCCACCCTGGGTTCCTCCTCAGCGATGTCCCGCTCGGGAGGATATTCAGCTGTGCGGGTTAGCGAGAAGCGAGCTGGCGCTAGCAACCCCGCTACATCTGCAGCGGCGCCGCTGGCATCAACAACCGTTTCGGGGATGTCTTTGGGTTCACGGAAAGGCCCAACCGCGTAAATCCCGGGCTGAGAAGTCTGCAGCGGATCGAAAATGGGCGTGTGGCAGAAACCATACTCATCGAGCTCGATACCCAGTGATTGGCCCAGACCTTTGACCGAATCGGAGATCTCCATACCAACTGAGAGGACGACAAGATCGAAGGCCTGCTCTTCCATCACCGCCCCCTCGATCCCCAGGTCGCGGGCATAGCGCACGATCAGATCCCCGGTTTCAGGGTCTTCCTTGAGTGAAGAGATGCGGCAGCGGGTGTACTCGATCTCGTAATGATCTCTGGCGCGTTGGTAATAGCCCTCATAACCCTTGCTGAACGCACGCATATCCATCATGAAGACGTGGACCTGCGCCTGG
>JBFFMI010000209.1:0-4355 GCA_041554155.1 Anaerolineales bacterium | reverse complement strand
TGTTGAGAGTCCGCATATCCCACTTGCGCTGCAATGCGTATTGTTACACCTCCGCAGGTTTTGTAGTCCGGGGTCCATTTCTATGCTGGGTAGGTTTGGAAGCCAATGTAGTCGTCATTCGATAGCGTGCTTCAGCGGCGGCGATAATCATGCTGAGCATGTTGGGATAAGAAATATCCTGAAACTCGGCCATAAGTTTAAGATGCCCATCCCAGCACCAACCAGGGTTGGGGTTGATCTCAAGCAGCTTTGGCTCGCCCTTCGCGTTGCATCTCCAATCGAGGCGGACGTAATCGCGGCATTCAAAGCGCGTCATGAGTTGCAGGCTCCATTCGATGATCCTCTGTTGTGTCTGCTCGGGTAATTGGGCGGGCACAAACTTGAGGCTCGTCCAATAAGGAGAATCGGGGTGCCATTTGGATTCGTACCCGCAAATGGGAGGTAGCTCAGCGGGTAGCCCGGAATAGTCTGTGACGCCAATCGGTAAAACTGTATAGTCATCAGGTGGATTTCCGATGATGCCGACCGTTAAATCGGACCCGGTCAGGAATTCTTCTACGAGTACGGGCTGTCGGTATCGTTTGAGAAATTCGCCGATTGCATCTCCGAGCATTGTGGCGTCGTGCAACACATTGCTGGCATAAATGCCATAACTGGAATCCCCCATTACAGGTTTAATAATGACCGGAAAAGAGCTTGGAAGGTGGTAGGCATTATCATCAACATCGATAACATACCCAGCGGGGACCGGTATATTCATTTCCCTTGCAGCAGATCGAACGAGGGCTTTATCGTAGCAGGCAGCCAGACACTGTGGAGTACCTCCGGTGTAAGGGATTTGCAATAATTCCAGCAAGGCTGGTATGTGGAGTTCCTTATGTGGATCGTTCAGGTAGCCTTCATCGCACAGATTCAGCACGAGATCGGGTCGATTGCGCAGCAAGTCTTCGATTAAGGTGTGATGACTGTCGAGGTAGGAAACCGAGTACTTCGAATCCGGTAACTGCCCTAAGGCACTTTTCATCTGGTTGATTGTATAAAAATCATCTTCATCAAATTGAGCCGAGGGTTTGAGTGGGTCTTTGATGCTCGGATCACCCGTGATCACTGTAATATTCCGGGTTTCTGGCTCGTCGCCTAACAGGGCAGGGTCCCAAAGCTTATGCGCGCGTGCACTGACAACAATGCGATGACTCATCATGCCCAGGTCTTGCTCACGAGTCGATTCACCTTTAACTTTGGTATGGACAGTGACATCGAGGAATCCGGATTTTTCCAAAAGGTCTATCAGGATCTCCTGTGTGTAGAGTCGTTCAGCATAAAACTGATCAACGGTTGTGCCCTGATCATTATGGATCACTATCTCACGTGATATGAGTCTTTGTTGATCCTTGGAAAGCGAGCGCTCACGACATACAAGCCTGTTCTTATCGATCCATTCCCAGGAGCGTGCCTGGAAATGAGAACGCATATACTCCCCGTCCGTAACATCGAGCAGTATGGTTCCGGATGGCTTGAGAACTCGGTGTACTTCGCCGAGAACGCGCTCATCATCCTCGATCGTTGAGAAATATCCAAAACTGTTTCCCAGGATCAGCACAGTATCAAATTCATCTTTTTGGAAAGGGAGTTTGCGCGCGTCACCCTCTCGAAATCGGATTTGAAGTGAGCGCTGCTTAGCACTTTGCCGCGCGCGGTTGATCAGATAGCGTGATCGATCAAGCCCCTGGATATTGGCAAATCCCCTTTGCCTTAGTTCGAGCGTATGCCGTCCCTGTCCGCAGCATAGATCCAGTATATGTGCGTCCGTCTCAAGGTTGAGTATCTCTTGAAGCAGATCGACTTCTCGAGAAGTAATCTGGGGATCATCAATAACATCTGCGTCGGTTTTCAGGTACGTATGATTGAAAATGAAGCGCCACCACTCATCCGCGACATGGGATTCAAGATCTACAACGGGGCCAATGGCCCGGCGGTTTGGAGGTTTTCCATTATGTTTTCGCTGGAGTGAAGCCTTCGGTTCAACTTGGTTATTTTGCATCTGGATTTACCTCTCGGTCATCAAGGATCATGGGATAAACTGCCCAAACGGTGTTGCATGGGAAGAACGTCTAGTGAAGGACAGGATAGGGTGCCAATTTTCTGAACGCATATCGGTTTTTGCAATCTCTATATCAAGCATGATTATGGGCTCTTATGCTTGCCAAAATTTTCTAAGTTGAATGCCTTCCATGGGCCCGGTAGGTCTAATGGCTCCGTAAAAGCCCAATCAAGTTCAAGGGGGGCTATGCCGATCACCGTGAGAGCGGCATGGCATCGATCACAAAGAACGTTCTCGGATAATTTTGGTGGATGTGGGAAAGCAACAGCGGCATCACATTCTGGGCATTCACCTATAATCATCGGAACCTCTCGTGGAAGTAAACATTCACGCCTATCTGCCTACAAACGACGCCATCGACGATCAATGGAACTCACTGTGTGGTCGGGTCCTTCGATAAGATCTTCCCAGGCCCACTCCAATTGCAGAGGAGTTTGCTGAACAATTTTCAGCGGTTCGTCGCATCCCGGGCACATGAGCCTATCCTCTAGCTCGAAGTGCGGTTTTACTTCAAAGCTTGCCCCACATTGGGGGCAGCGAACAATAGGTTGAAGCATGTTCTCCTCAGGGCGTACGTTGCATTGCTTGCCGCGTTGAGTGGCATTTTATGAAAACAGGGGATAAAAATCGTAGAGAATCTGTGGAAAATGTGTGGAAAGAATTTCTTGCGGCTTGGGAGTGATGTGTGAGAAATGGAATCTAGGTAGTTGGAAGAGAACCGCAGGGGTTTGATGTGTCGAGCTACTTCATGAGGCTGTTGCTGTGGAGATCAATCCGGTTGATGGATGAACCGGTAGCCGATACCTGAGTGGGTCTCCAGGAAGATAGGCGATTCAGGGTTTGGCTCAATTTTCTTTCGTAAGCGGCTGACGAGACCTCGAACAAGATCACGGTTACCTTCTCCTGAGTAACCCCAAACTTTCTCAACAATCAGATCTGTCGGTAGGACATGTCCTGGATTTGACATCAATACATAGAGCAAACGGAATTCAAGTTGTGTCAAGCGCTTCGGCTCAGATGATCCCACGGTTATTGTGCGTGTGGACGGTTCCAGGGCCAACGTATTTGATTGGAGTGTGGGTAACACAAAGGCCGGCACCATATTGGCTCTACGAAGAAGGGCGGTGATCTGCGCTGCCAAGATTTGGGGAGAAACAGGTCTTGCCAGTACGAGATCCGCACCTGCGAGAAGAGCTTCCATAGATTCCTGTTGGGTCGGTCGCTCGCAGAGCAGAAGCAATGGGGCCTGCGTGACATGACGAACCTGGTTTGTTACAGTCTCGGGCTTTTCATCCACGCCCAGGGCTATAAGGATAATATCCGCAGCATGATCATCCCAGTTGCTCAAGTAGCGTGAAAGATCGCCACTCGCAGCCACTGCCACGCCAGACCGTCTGATCGTGTAAGTAAAGATATCGCGCTCCGCATCGTCAGGGGATATCACGACCGCTTGCATAGTCACTCCTGGTAAGGACCTCGTTGCCTCCATTGTATTCGCTTTAAGGCCAACAAATCTATTAAAAGGGTCATAAGTCCCTATTAATGATCCTCAAGAAGGCTTACGAACCTAGAAAAGCGAAGAGGATCGAATGGCAAGATATTCGGATAAATAATGTTCCCAGGCTGCAAATTTAAAATGCGCATCAATTTAGTGTGATGCGCATTTCGACAAGGATAGAAGGCTCCTCGGGTAGGACTCGAACCTACAACCTAGCGGTTAACAGCCGCCCGCTCTGCCGATTGAGCTACCGAGGAAGGCGTCGGGGATTATAACCGTCGCAGCTGGAGAGCGTCAAGCAATTTTTGTCCTCAGTCAACGCGGGATGATCCCATTCCTCATTTCCTGATTTGTCGGCGGGCAGCGAGCGGCTTTAGCATATAATCTGACCATGAAAATTTTACCCCAGGACACAGAGCTGGAAGAGCGTCGACCGGGTCTACAACGCCTGTTGTTAATTACGGTGGCGATCATCGTGGTTTCTATCTGGCTGCTTCTGACCCCCGGAGGGCTGCTTGGGAAGGCGGATGCGGTTGGATACGCTGTGTGCCACCGCATTGACTTACGGTCCTTCCATCTCGGGACACGCACGTTACCGTTGTGCTCACGCTGTACGGGTATGTATCTCGGTGCACTTTTCACCATGGTGGCCTTTGTGGTCTGCCGGGGTAAAGCGGGGATCTATCCCGCCAAACCCATCCAGTACCTGCTATTCGGGTTTGCCGGGTTGTGGGTGCTTGACGGCTTGAACTCATT
>JBFFMI010000208.1:0-4382 GCA_041554155.1 Anaerolineales bacterium | reverse complement strand
TGTGGTGATCCATCTACGCTGATCCATGCGGTACAAGGTGATGGGCTTTCGAGCCCTCTCCTTGGTACCTCGGTTGTCATTGAGGGAGTCATCACCGGCGATTTCCAGGATACAGGTCTTTCCGGCTACTTTGTCCAAGAGGAAGACTCACAAACCGATGATGATGAGGCGACGTCAGAAGGTATCTTCATTAATGATCCTGGCCTCGCTGTCGACGTAGTTACTGGAGATATCGTCCGAGTGTTGGGGCTTGTGGAAGAAGTATCCACCTTAACGCAAATATCCATCTCAGATGTAACTATATGTTCGGGTTCAGAAACGGTAACTGCTACAGATGTGTCACTGCCTGTTCCCTTTGTGGAGTACCTTGAGCGATACGAAGGCATGGCAGTTGTCTTCCCGCAGCAGCTCTACATCGCTGAGTTCTTCAACTTCGACCGCTTTGGAGAGATCGTCTTGACCACGGAGCGACAGTTCCAACCAACTGCCTTGAATGAACCCGGCTCCTCAGGAGCAGCAGACCTCGCAGATTTCAATGAGCGCAGCCGCATCACGTTGGATGATGGACGAACAAATCAGAATCCTGACCCGGCGATCCATCCAAATGGGCTCGAGTTCACACTAGGGAATCGATTCCGGGGTGGAGACACGGTTCAAAATCTGGAAGGCGTCATGCACTATGCCGCGGGTCAGTATCGGGTTCAACCAACGGATGGGGCAGACTACACTGAAGTGAATGCGCGCCCCGCGAGCCCTCCACCTGTTGGTGGTGAACTCGAGGTCGCCGCGTTCAATGTGCTCAACTACTTCACCACGATTGATGATAGTGGACCCATATGCGGGCCTCTAGCCAATCTGGGTTGCCGGGGCGCAGATGACGACGATGAGCTGGCACGTCAGAGGGCAAAGATCCTGGCGGCACTCGCCGATATCGAAGCCGATATCGTCGGCTTGATCGAGATCGAGAATGATGATGATGCTTCGGTCGCTGATCTCGTGGCTGGCTTGAATGATATTCTTGGCGATGGGACCTACGAGTTCATCGCCACGGGTTTCATCGGCACGGATGCGATCAAGCAGGCGTTCATCTATAAGCCGTCCAGCGTAACTCCACTCGGGAGCTTTGCGGCGCTTGACACAACCGATTTCACCGATCCAAACAACACCGGTAGCGCTAGGAATAGACCTGCACTTGCCCAGACCTTCCAATCGAATACGGATGGGGCCATCTTCACAACCGTGGTGAATCACTTCAAATCGAAGGGCTCATCCTGTGGTGACGGGGATGACGATCCCGAAGCAGGTTCGTGCAACGTGACGCGGACACTCGCCGCTCAGGTGTTGCTGGACTGGCTGGCGACGGATCCCACTGGAAGCGGCAGCGATGATGTCTTAATCATCGGTGACCTCAACGCCTATGATTACGAGGATCCCATCGATGTGCTGCACAACGCGGGTTATGTCGACTTGCTCCTGGCTTACCAGGGCGATTTCGCCTACACCTACGTGTTCGATGGTCAGCTGGGGTATCTGGATTACGCCCTGGCGAGTCCGGCGTTGGTCGGTGAGATCACAGGAGCCGATGCCTGGCACATCAATGCCGATGAACCCGATATCCTCGACTACGACACCTCCTTCAAGCAGGATGCGCAAGATGCGCTGTATGAGCCCAATGCCTACCGCTCGTCCGATCACGATCCGGTGATCGTCGGGCTGGATCTGAACGTCGCGCCGGTCTGTACCGAAGCCTACGCGAGTGTTGATTTACTCTGGCCAGCCAATCATAAGTTCGTCGCCCTCGAAGTCCTCGGTGTGACCGATGCTGATGGTGACCCACTCACTTACACGATCGAAGCGATCTTCCAGGATGAACTCGTCGATGACGGCGGCGACGGCTCCACGGCACCCGATGGGAACATCGGAGAGGGCAATGCCTTCGAATTGCGCGCGGAGCGTGCGGGCGATGGCAATGGGCGTGTTTACTACGTGGACTTCACGGTCGATGACGGCCGTGGCGGGACTTGTACCGGTGAGGTTTGGGTAGGCGTGCCACACGATCAGGGCAAGAATGGGGAGCCGCCTGTGGATGAGGGTCCGCTCTATGATTCAACAGTGGAACCTGTTGAGGAATCGGCTGTTGAAGGTTCAGTGGATACCGGTGAGCCTGAAGTCGCAGTGATACCGGAACCGACAGAAGAACCGAAGAATAAAGACAAGAAAGACGATTAGCTGACCAGCCCGCTGCGTGACGACCAGCGGAGGGAGGGTACAGGGCCGGGGCGCTAGCCCCGGCCCCGGATCTTAGAGCACTCAACGCGATCTCAACGGGGGTGGTGAAAACCTACCCAAACGATGCCAAATCTACCCGATTGGGAGTCGAGAATCTTAAAAATTTCTCAGAGCTATTGACCCGGTAGTACCGGGGTGCTAGGATGTTCCTACCTTGGGAGGGAGCGTTATTTTGGAGTTTGCCGGGGCGACACACTCCAGCTGGGGGTGGCATACCTATCATCGCGCTCGTCCCATGACATAGAGTCCTCGACGCCTGTCGGGGGCTTTTTCGTTAATCCTGGTTTGGAGGAGGTGCGACTCGGTAATTAACTACTAAATTACACCGAAGCTGCGTTCACAAACTTATGAGGAAGAGGAGGAACTAAACCGATGAAACAACGAACTCTAGCTATCCTGGCGATCATCATCCTGCTCGTGGGTGTGCTGCCAGCGGCGACATTTGCATCCGGCGGGACGAATGATCCCGCAGATGCTCCCAAGGTCGATGACCGCATGGACCCACTTACCGAAGCGCAGCGTGGGTATGCCGAGATGGCCATGGCTGCTAAGCTGAACGGAAAAGCATTTGGAAAAACACACGAAGTGGCGCGTGGTCAGTTTGTTGAATTAACGCGGCAGGGTGAAGACCCGGTCTGGACCGTTTTAGGCGAGTTTGCCGACTTCACCCATAACAGTATCGTCGGACCGGATCGCACCACGGACAATACCACCTATTGGGTGGAGGACTTCAATCGCGATCATTACATGGATTTACTCTTTTCCGAGGGCGATGGCGTAATCTCAATGCGCCAGTGGTACATTGAGCAATCCTCCAACCGCTATGCAGTCAATGGTGATGTGACCGATTGGGTTTCACTTCCCGGGGACGCCTGTGATTATGACGACGGTGATCCTGGTCCTGGAGATGCTCTCAGTGTCTGGCAATTCCTGACCGATTCTGTCAATGGCTGGTACGATGCGCAGATCGCCGATGGCAAGACACCAGCCGAGATCGATGCTTACCTGAGCCAATTTGATGAATGGGATCGCTATGACTGGGACGGCGACGGCAACTTTGATGAGCCCGATGGCTATATCGACCACATGCAGTTCGTGCATGCTGGCGAGGGCAACGAGGCCGGCGGCGGGGCACTGGGCGACTGCGCGATCTGGAGCCACAGCTGGTTTGCTTACTTCAACCTCATAGGCGTCGCTGGGCCATCACCCGATTTCCTGGTCGGTGGTGTGCAGATTGGCGAGAGCTCCTTCTGGCTCAATAAATACGTCATCAACCCTGAGAACGGTGGCGTGGGTGTTTTCGCTCATGAATTCGGTCATGATCTGGGTTTGCCGGATCTATACGACTACACCGGCGAGAATTCGACCGGCTTCTGGACCATGATGTCCTCCGGTTCCTGGCTTAGCAACAATCCAGATTACATCGGCACTGAGCCCGGCCACTTTGGCGTATGGGAGAAATTCCAACTTGGCTGGTTGAACTACGAAGTAGCCTTTGCTGGCGCGAAGAGTGAACACAAGCTAGGCCCGGCTGAGACCAACACCAAACAGGCTCAAGGATTGTTCGTTGTGCTGCCTGATAAAGCTGTAACCGAAGTAATCGCTAATGCATATTCAGGGGACTACTTCTACTATAGCGGCTCAGGTAATAACCTCGACAACTTCATGTATCAATCTTTCACACTTTCCGCCGGCTCGATTCTATCGGCAAAGGTAAATTACGATATTGAGCTTGATTGGGATTATGCATATGTTGTCGTTTCGACGGATAACGGGGCCAATTGGACCAGTATCCTGACGGATCACTCAACACCGACAGATCCTAATGCGCAAAATTTCGGCTATGGAATCACAGGCAATTCGGGTGGATGGGTGGATCTGACGGCAGATCTGTCAGCCTTCACTGGCGACGTGCTTATTGGATTCCGGTACTGGACGGATGTAGCTGTGGTAGAACCTGGTTTCATGGTTGATGACGTTGGGATATCTGTCGTAGGTTTCTTGGATGATGCTGAAGGGTCTTCAGGATGGACATTCGATGGTTTTAGTAAAACCACTGGAACGGAATCTGCCTACTACTTTAATGCGTATGT
>JBFFMI010000207.1:0-4384 GCA_041554155.1 Anaerolineales bacterium | reverse complement strand
CCTACAACCTGCCTGGTGGGGGACCGGGTTTGGCAATGCAGGCTGTAGAGGATCTGATCGGTGTTCCGATCCATTACTACGCCGTCGTAGATTTCTACACCTTCGAGCGCCTGGTAGATGAAATTGGTGGGATCGATATCCTGGTGAAGGAGCCGATGTGGATCTCGCCTATTGACAGCGATTCGATCTGGGTCGAAGCCAAGCCTTATCGTTTTAACGGTGCTGAAGCACTGGCGTATGCCCGTGTGCGTTATGTGGGCGGGGGAGATTTTGGGCGTGCACAACGCCAGCAGCAGGTCATCCTGGCGATCATGGATCGGGTGGTGGGCGCGGATATGCTGCCGACTTTGATCAATCGCGCCCCGGTGATCTATCAGGAAGTGTCTTCCGGTGTCCGCACCAACCTTACCCTGGAGCAGATGATCTCTTTAGCAGCGTTGGCCTTGAAAATCCCATCAGACCAGGTGCAGTCGGGTGTGATCAGTCCACCGAGCATGGTTGGTTTTCATACCAGGCCAGATGGCGCGCAAGTGTTGCGCTTCGTCCCGGATCAAATTCGTGAACTGCGCAATAGGCTATTCGTTGAAACGAGTGCTCTCGGACCGGAGATTGTCAGTCCATCCGTTGAAGGTGGGAGCCCTTAGTCGGGCGCTGTGCTGATGACAAATATCCAACCAGACGAAACAACCCGTGCAAGCCGAACTGTCCAGACAGAAACCAGGGCAGGTGATACGCAGCCAATAGCCGCAAGGAAAAAGCGGAAAGTACGATCGACTCGCTTCTGGATCGGCGTGTTTCTTGGCCTGATCATCGCTGTTTTTGCTGTCGCCATCGGAACTGGATACGCCCGTGGTCTGCGCTTGCGCGAGCAAAGTCAAGCCCAGACCGAGGCCCAGATCGTTCAACAGCAGTTTGACCTGGGCCTGGAAGAGTACCTTGCTGGAAACTTCGAATTGGCGCGACAGCGTTTCGAGTACGTGCTCTCGTTAGATCCTGAATTTCCTGAGGCGAATGCATTTCTGGGCCAGACGCTTGCTGCCATGAACCAGCCTACGCCAACGCCCTCACCGATCGCCTCCCCTACACCAACCGAAACACCGGATTTTTCGTCTTTCGAAGGTACATTCGGTAGTGCACAGGCAGCTGTGGGTCGAGGGGATTGGGCGACAGCGATCGATTTACTATTGCGCTTGAGAGGCGAGGATCCAGACTTCAGACTGGTTGAGGTGAACCAATTGATGGCTGCCTCTCTACGAAATCGCGGGATGGATAAACTCTTCGCCGGCGATTTAGAGCAAGGCATCTATGACCTAACACTGGCCGAACGATTCGGTCCGCTGGATGCGCAAGCCCAGAGCTGGCGCGGATCGGCAGCGTTCTTTATCTTTGCCAATAGTTTCTTTGGTCTCGATTGGCAGCTGGCCACGACCAATTTTGGTCAGATCTGTCAGGCAAATATCTGGGGAGCTTGCACGAAGTATGGGTTGGCAGCGATAGAATATGCCGCGCTACTTGCTGAAGATGATCAACCTTGTGAAGCGGCTTTTTATTATGGTGAAGGCTTAGCCTATGTTTCGCCAGGTGGGGTCGGGCCGACGGCCACGGAAGCCTATAATCTCTGTGCCACTGCGACGGCACCGACTCCAACAGCCACGATCACGCCAACGGGCACACTGGATCTAAGCACGCCGACGGCAACCTTACCTGGCCCGTCAAATACCCCAACCCCTACCCCAACTGCAAGCGCCACCAGCTCAGGTGGACCGACCAATACGCCGACGGATACTCCCACCATCACGCCGACAGCCACGGTGACACCTACGGCAACCGTCACGCCCACATTTACGCCCGAATGATAGCTCTCCATCGCTAACAGGGTGGGACACATTTCACTTGAAGGCTGGAGAATGTAGAGACCGCAGCGATCGCTGCGGTCTTTTGGCGCCCTCGGAGGGACTCGAACCCCCAACCAACTGATTCGAAGTCAGGTACTCTATCCATTGAGCTACGAGGGCATTTGTGCCGTAATTATGCCATAAATAGCTTCCATCTACGGGAATGATTTTCCATAGACATGACGCCATGTGACACTGTGGATTAGCAAGGGGGTCAGATGGGCTCGCCAGCCTGCTGTGATCTGGAAACGGTATACTTAACGACAGAAATGATGCATGAACAAGGAAAGGGTAAAACGGTGAAATTGATGCGGATCCTGGTAATTGTATCCTGTCTGCTGCTTGCGCTTGCGGCCTGCACGCAGGTGGAAGTGGACCCGGCGGTAGCGACCGAGCGCGACCTGGTCGCCTCTCTCACTGCGCTGGCGGGTGAGGGTTCAAGTGTAACCATTGTCGAAACGCCTGCACCTGATCAGGCATCCAATTTCGAAGGATTTGAATTCCTTGCTTTTGAAGTGGAAAACAACTTCCCAAATTCAATCGCCTTTTATATGTCGGCTAGTTCAGCTCAGCCCATACGCCGCGTAAACTTTTTCTACTATACACAAGGCCAGGACGCTCGTAACCTTGAGCGAGTTGAGTACACATCGGGTGAGAAGGTTACAGCCTCCTATACCTGGGATACTGAGAGGATAACCGTGGCGCCCAGTACTCCTATTTACTTCTACTGGGAGCTCGAAGATGAGCAGGGCAATGAATTCATTTCGGAGGAGATGCTGGTCTACTACGATGATCTTCGTTTCGCATGGAATGAAGTTGCGGATGAGGAGATCGTCGTACGCTGGTACGATGGTGATCAGGCATTTGGCGAGTTCATCTATGAAACTGCGAGGACTGCACTCGACCAGATGAAGGCCACGACCGACTCGGCGTTGGAATTCCCGATTTTTGTACTTCTGTATGCCGATTTTGAAGATTTTGCCTCATGGCACTTCTACGTTGAGGATTGGGTGGGTGGTCAGGCCTTTACGCCCTTAGGTGTCACCACGCAGATCATTAACCCAAGGGAGAGTGTGGACTGGATCCGAGATGTTATCCCGCATGAGATCGCCCATTTGTTCTTTTACCAGCAGATTAATACCAATCTGGCATCCTGGCCGTCCTGGATGGATGAAGGATTTGCACAGTACTTCGAATTTAACAGTAGCGATCCTGCACTGAGCCGGGTTGAGCGGGCTGCGCAAGCTGGTCAGCTAACCCCCTTGCGGTATATTGGCGGTAGTTTTGGACAAGATCCAGGAGAGGTACGCCTGGCTTATGATCAATCACTCAGCATCGTTGTGTTCATGCTTGAGACCTGGGGTGAGGAAGGGCTGGAAGCATTGATCAATGAGATCCGCGCAGGGGCGACGATCAACGATGCGCTGCTGGGTGCGTTTGACCTGACCTTCGAGCAATTTGAAGCGAGCTGGATCACCTGGTTAGGAACCCCCGTAACTCCGCAACCCTCACCCACAGCGGTCCCAACATTCGGTATGTTTGGCGCTCCTGCGGCGACGGAGACGCCATCGCCGTAAGGCAGAAACAGGCTGCGCATAGCCATGTTCGATGGCTACTGGTTGGCTCAACGCAGTTAGCGGAGGGTTGAATCGTTATGTATAGGTTCGAAATCCAAACATCCAACCAACATCAGCTCATCAACATTACACAACAGGTACAGGAAGCCCTTAGAAGACTCGAAATCGAGCAGGGGACTGCCCTTGTTTATGTTCCGCACACAACAGCCGGGATCACAATAAACGAGAGCGCAGATCCGAGCGTGGAAAAAGATATCATCAAGGATTTAAAGCGATTAGCGCCACATTCCCAGGACTATTATGAGCACTTTGAAGGCAATAGTGCTGCGCACACCATGACAAGTTTGGTTGGATCAAGCGTAACGGTGTTGGTGCGGGAAGGGAAACTGCTCATGGGAAGATGGCAGGGCATTTTTCTGTGCGAGTTTGATGGGCCGAGAACCCGAACCGTGATGGTATCCAGCTAGACGGATACGAGCATCTCAATCAGGGGTGCGATGAGCCTTCGCTCACACCTAATTCGTCTTACCCAGGGCGATCGTGATTTCCCAATGCCATGAGAATTGAATGAATTTGGCACCATTACGAGCAACACCTGTCGCCGACAGGTGATAGGGAGGCAAGGGAGAAAGCGCCAACATATCTCCCTGAGATAGCGTCCCGACTTTTTCCATATCTCCAGAGCCTAGAGTCATTGCGATATCGAGGCTGCTCTCGGTCAGGAGCAGCAGTTGAGTGGCTTCCTCGACCTTCTATTAAAATCCTGGCGGTCGCAAGGTTGGAGCTGCTTTCTTCAGAGATCCGTTCTCCGGCTTTATACGTTCGTTAGTGTCAATTTAACTAGGTACGTGAAAATTATCATAGATCGCTAAGTGACAGAATGCACAAGCGCAGGGGATAAAAGCCCATGGT
>JBFFMI010000206.1:0-4437 GCA_041554155.1 Anaerolineales bacterium | reverse complement strand
CCCCACGTTCAAGAAAAAATGGCATCCCACCAGCCGACAACCTTTTCGCTGCGCTGGTTCGGCTTTGCCCTATTCTTCAATGCGGTCATTCTGCTCATCAGTTGGGGCCTCGCTCATCATCGCCGTTTTCTGGGATCCATAGCATATCCCACTTTACCTGAATGGGTTTTATCCTGGAGGGATCGTGGGGGGATTGATCGGGCGGACCATTTACATCATTCCTCTGGCGATCGTGTTTACGTGGCTCTACAATCGGACTGGTGGTAATCTATTCCTGATATTGTGTTTCCATACGATGGTAAATGTCATGGATGCGTTCATTCCGTATTCTGATTTACTATGGCTTGCCCTTTGGGTCATTTTTTCGGTAGTTGCCATTATCACGGATAAGATGTATAGGAGACATCCAAAGACGATTATCCGCCCAGAAAATTCGCAAGCGGGCATTCATATGGTTTCGTTATGAACGATTACCAACGGGGTTTCACACCGCCCAACAACGGATTGTAGGCGACATGGCTCCAATGCGCTGCGTATTGCGCCTGAACCCGAGCGTTAGCGGGCTTTACAAAGCCCAAATCCTGTTGAATGCAGGGTGATGAGGTCAACCTACTTTATCGCAATCCTACACTGACCCATGGAAAATCCGACTTACTAACCGGTTCCCGATGCTGGATAGACCTTGGACTCATGAGTGGTCCCTCTCATCCAATCAAGATCTGCAATGTTTATAGGGTCAACGCTCCTTCTCAGATTGCGGATTCAATGAATAACGGGCATTTATCGCCAGTATGTTTTTATCTCGTTGATCAAGCGTGTTCTTTGAGTGCTGGGTGTGGCCGGGTAGATGGTGGTGCGACAAGGGCATCGAATTGTCAATATAAAAAAATAGATGCACAGATCTGCCTAACGACTCGCTCGAGGCGACCGGGGATACAGCGAGATTTCGCGATCAGGGTGAATGCCCCAACCCCTCAACTCGAGGCTGTTAGCCCGCAAAATTTGATATGACCAAGCGATACATTGTCCTCTTGGTGTTAGCAGCAAACTTAATCCTCTTTGCTGCATGCCAGCGTGCTGACACCAATGAATTCCCGAAGGCTTCTTTCGTTGTAATCAATGGGACCATCATAGACGGCACGGGGGCTGATCCAATCCCCGATGGTTATGTTGCTGTTCAGGGAAATCGAATCGCAGCCATTGGACACTCAACTGAGGTTCAAGTTCCCGAGAATGTCACAGTCATTGATGTCGAAGGTGGAACGATATTACCCGGAATCTTTAATTCACATGCTCACAAAGATTCTGGCGCTGGAACTCGACGAATCATGTTTCTGCTTGATGGCGTAACCTCGGTATGCGATATGTTGCTTTCCCGACAAATGATGCCGCTTCTTGAGGAGGAAGAAATTAGTTCGGGTCTGGCTGCGCGCGGTTTCAAGGCGGGCCCCATAATCACGGCTCCAGGCGGTTATCCCGGGGTTATGTGGGGAACCGTATATAGTTACGAGATTCAAGGAGAGGCTGAAGCCGAGATTGCCGTGCGCGATCTGTACGCGTGGGGAGCAGATTACATCAAAGTTGCCCTCGAGCCAGGCATATTCGGTGACCCCTGGCCCGTATTGGATCTTCAAGAACTGCGCTCAATTGTCGCGACAGCCCATGAACATGACCTGCTCGTGCGAGCGCATGTAAACAACGCTATGTTGGATATCGCACTAGAAGCGGATGTTGATGTCATCGAACATGTGCCAATGCCTTCTTTCTCATCTGAGAATTTGGATTCACTGTTTGATGATGCCGGGGTTTTTCGTATGCCAACCGATTTAGAAGCACAGATGCTCCGCATGATCGACCAAGGGATTGTGCTTGTACCTACTCTCGATGTCATCATTGATGATGCATATCAGGGCGGAGGTATCGAACCAGCGACGGAGATTGTCGCCGAAGCTGTTCTTGGTGTTGTACGATTCTTCCATGAATCAGGGGGGATTATTGCGGTTGGAAATGACTATGGAAATGCCGGTGTAAAACCTGGGATGCCGCTCCGTGAGATGAATCTCTTACACATAGCTGGCCTCTCTCCGATGGAAGTGATCGAAGCGGGCACAAAGCATGCTGCCTATGTCTGTGGCCATAGTGACGATTTAGGTACGCTCACCACAGGGAAGTTGGCTGATTTTATCGTGGTGGCTGGCAACCCTTTGAAAGATCTAAGTGCAATGAATTCCGTTTTATACGTCATAAAGGATGGGGAAGTAGTCGTATCACCCCAGCAGGAGATCAAGTGATAATCAAAGCTGCCAAACATTTCGCTGGACAGGACCGCGCGCGCGGCTTGAAAACTGATGTAAGATCGATCCAGGACCGCTCAGCTCGTAATTATTTGGCCGTAGTGAGGTAAGGGGAAGCTTTGCTACTTGCCTCTTTAGTCACAATGGCAATATTCCTCCTGCTAGCAGGGTGCTTATTCGGTGCAGCTGGAACGCTATCATGGCCGATGGCATGGGCTGTTCTGGCAGTTTATGCCATCTCCAAGGTAGCCGCTCTAATATGGATGAATCCAGAACTCCTCAAGGAGCGCACAAATCTCGGGCATGATGTTGACTATAGGGAAATGGTATTTGCGACATGTGGCTACCTTTGCCTCTACCCTGGAACATTCGTGGTCGCTGGGCTTGATGCGGTACGCTTCGGTCCCGCCGTTCCCATCAACCAGCCTCTCCAGATGACTATGCTGCTTTTGTATGCGCTCGGCTATGGATTTTCATTCTGGGCAATTCTTTCAAATCCGTTCTTCACTACAAATGTAAGGATCCAGGATGATCGCAACCACTCGGTCATTGCATCAGGTCCGTATGCTCTAATTCGACATCCCGGATATGCGGGTGTCCTCTTCGCCCACATAACCCTGCCGTTTGTGCTTGGATCACGCTGGGCTTTTGTGCCTGCAATCGTGGGCACCATCTTTTTTATAATGCGAACCTCCCGTGAAGATCAATTACTTCAAGGTGGCCTGGCCGGTTATGCTGAGTATCAAACTCGGGTACGTTGGCGTCTGCTGCCAGGGGTTTGGTAGTTGGGTGCCTGCGGCCTCACCTTGCGCTGGAGCAGGGCCGGGATTCAGAATCTACCCGGGCTTGATGTATTATCGGTGTAGCTGGCGGGTTAACCTGCTCAACCGTGAGGACATCCAGAGTTATGAAGAGGAAAATAACCTTTCGTAGAGTAACAGTCGCAGACACAAGCACAATTGTCCAGATCGGTGCCGAGACCTTCAAGGCGGCATTTGGTCCACACCACACAGCCAAGGACATGGCTGCATACCTTGAGGTCAACTTCAATAATGCAGTTATTCAATCCTTAATTGAGGATGTTTCCCACCATTTCCTGCTTGGATATGAAGGCAATAAAGTAATCGGATATGCAATGTTAAGAGAGGGGCCCCAACCCGAATTCGTCACAGGCTCAAATCCAATCGAGCTTGTCCGTTTTTATGTCACACCAGATGTTATCGGGCTTGGATATGGATCAGAATTAATGCGGATTTGTCTGGAAGAAGCACTGACAATGGGCCATTCTACGGTATGGCTTTCTGTATGGCAGAAGAATAATCACGCGATCCGATTTTATGAAAAATGGGGTTTCAGGATAGTTGGCAATGCCATATATGTTATCGGAGACGATGTGACAGATGATTTCATTATGCAATGGTCAGAGTAAGTTGGATGTCAAACCTCTCGCGGGAGTGGACCGCGCGCGAGGCGCGATAATCACAGGACCCGGTGATACGTTGCCGGGGTTATTCATTGTAAGATCAAAGCAGGGTTACTCCCCAATCCGCTTCGCTTCGGGGTGCTGCGCGAAGCTCGAGGCGGTTTGGTTGCTGGGGTCTAGTTCGAGTGGTCGTTGAAAGTGGGACGCCTACGATGTAGGAGAAGGAGATGGTTATGGTAGATTGGGTCACTTCGCTAAAAGGTACGCTTACATTCTCCACTATCGCCATGATCTCATTCATAGGATATGCGCTGCTTGTGTATCGCTATGTGATTGATCAACTGATGCCGGGGATTCCAGGGGCCATCCTACAAACAGCCTTTGTTCTTTTATTAATAGGTGTTTGGATATGGTCTCTCAACGCAGCCAATATGGGATCCCGAGGTGCCCTCACGGTCGTCATAATTTGTACCATCCTGCCAGCTCTGTTTACACTCTATGATCTCGTTTTCTATTCACCCGTGCGGTTTGGGTGGCCGCTTGTCCAAATATCGGTGTGGGTAACTTTCGTGACTTGTGTGGTCGCTATCGTGGCACTTGTCTATCAACTCGTCCTATCAAAATCAGCAGTCTAGCGTCTCGCTGGAGCAGGCCAGAGAAGAGCGGTGAGATTTCAAAACGGGATAGGACCCTGACTGCTCAGGTCGAGGCTGGCAGTTG
>JBFFMI010000205.1:0-4542 GCA_041554155.1 Anaerolineales bacterium | reverse complement strand
TGAACCCAGTGGTCCATAACCCCTACCGCGGTCTTCACGGATCCCGGATTTCGCGAACCGTGTGGTCAGCTCAAAGTAGGTAGCCGTGTGGACTGTGGGTAGGTTTTTTCCCTCTCTCTGGCCCAGTATTTCACCTAGAAATTAGTTCCGAGTTGTGCATACTACTAGAACTCTGTTCTTTAGACAATTGGGCTAGTACATCTCACGACGATGTGCGCGCATTTCTATCAAATTCGATTATGCTCAATATCGTAACTTGATGAAGCTTAATGAGGTTTTTACTAGAGGATAAGAACACCAGGGCCCCACATGAACCAAACAGCCACACTGGCAAGAACGATTACACGCGAGAGCAGTAAGCAGACTTACTATACTGCTCTTCTTATGGTCGATCGAGATTTAATTCTGGACTTCTTCCGCGCCTATGCCTATTTCCGTTGGGTTGATGATTTCATAGATACCCACGCCGTTTCGGTTGAGGAGGGACTGGAATTCATCGGGCGTCAAAAAAATCTGATAGACCATTTCTACGATGGAGTCGAACGAATCGATCTGGATCAGCACGAGCAAATTGCGGCGGACCTTATTCAAAATGATCGATCCACCAACAGCGGGTTGCAGTCATTCATTCGGAACATGATGGCGATCATCGAGTTTGATGCCCAGCGTAAGGCCCGGTTTATCACCCAAGCAGAACTTGATTGGTACACGGAACGCCTGGGGATTTCGGTAACAGACGGCATTCAATATTTCGTCGGTAATGGACATAAATATCCTCGGTCAGAACTACAATATCTGGCCGCGACCGGCGCGCATATCGCCCACCTTTTGCGAGATATGCTGAACGATGTCGCCGACGGTTTTGTCAATATTCCCTCCGAATACCTCGAAAAATATAACCTTGAACCGAATGCGATCAACCCTGCGGCTTATAAAGAGTGGGTGAGAGAACGCGTTGGTCAGGCTCGCCACTTATTCTTTGAAGGCAAGCGGTATTTGGATAGTTTAGATGTGCTCCGCTGCAAGATCGTTGGGCATTGGTACTGCGCTCGTTTTGAAGGCGTGCTGAATATGATCGAACGGGATGGCTATGTCCTGCGGGAATCTTACGACGATCGGAAACAACTCACCGCCTGGTTGCGGATGCTCCAGATTTGGCTTCGCGTGTCACTCCAGCATGTGCTTCCCAGACGGGACCCCAACGTAGCAGAGTAGCCCAACTCTATTGCAGATGTTCTGGGTATTTTCGAGGCTTGCTGAATTCTGGCGATGACTTAATCTTCTATGATCCGCCAGCCTTCACCTTTCGCTAATTCCCTGAGGGGATCATCCGGGTTGACGGCGATGGGATTCTTAAACAACCTCATGACTGGGACATCCACAATGGAGTCAGTATAGAAATAGGAGCGCGTAAGATGGATATCTCCACCTGCATCATGAAGGTACTGGCGTAACCTTACGACTTTACCCTCCCCGACGCTTAAGGGGGGGATGATCCTGCCCGTATAGCGCTCCTCTTCAATTTCAAGCGGAGTCGCAATCGCCCCATCCAATCCCAGTCGCTGCGCGAGCTTCCTCACGACGGGTTCAAACGATCCAGACATCAGGAGTATCCGGTGCCCATCGTCTTTATGCTGGTGAATCACATCCAACATCTTTGATCGCAGGTGCGGCATGAGTTGATGTTCAATGACCCAGTCCCATATGAGGTCCGCCCGCTCGATCGACACGCCCTTCAGCAGCCACGCGAGATTTGTCGCATGGAGCACGTAAAAAGACTTCTTCGAAACTACTTTGGCTTCATACAAAAGCCAGATTGGAAAATGGTATGCAATGAACCTGTATAGTGCAGTTCGTTTGAACTGGTTATGCTGGTGATGGGCGAACAATCCCTGCCAGAGGTAGATCTCACACAGGGTTCCGTCAAGATCGATGAAAGCAGCTGCTTGATGCAATTTGCTCATCGGGACGACTTACCTTCCCAGGAACATGGGACTGTCATCATGAGTCTCCCGTTTCAGGGGATCAAAGTGGCCGTGAAATACAGGATGGAGGCAAACCGTCCATCGGCAAGGAAATGTGCGATAGCGCCAGGTAGCAAGCTCCTTGATTTGGTATACATGATTCCGAATGTCCAACCAGCAATGATCTGCACAAGAAGCAATAGCAACGCATTCAGATAATTTTCTCCATAGCGGTACCACTGCTGTCCGAAAAAGTTGACGCTTGTGTGCATCAACCCAAAGAGAATCCCCGAAAAGATCCAGCCTTTGTTTTGCCCCAACGCACGCTCAAGCTTTCCCTGAATAACGCCGCGGAAGAGAAACTCTTCCGTGAAGGCGGGTTGGTAAGCGCTCATGATCACAAGCCAACCCGGGAGTGGCATGAAAGCAGGATCGATGTACTGGAGCGCTCCAATAATGAGCATGACGCCAATCGAAAACAAGGTAACCGGCCGCGATTGGGATAGAGTAAAGCCCAACGCTGTAATTGACCATTTGTCTTTGAATAACACAATTGCCAAAGGAATGAACAGCCAGAAGGGAGACAGGATTAGATTTGACCGAAGAACGATACCAAACGAAGGGTTGCGTAATTCACTCTCTGGGATCAGGAGTGCTGCGATGGTCACCGCCAACGTGACCAGTGCCCATATGCCAACTGCCTCGATCACTTGCCCTTTTTTGCTTGTACTTAAAGGTAGTGACTCGGGATACTTACCAACGACGAAATGCAGAAGGAGGAAGATTGACAGATTGATCCCCACCAACATAAGGAATTGCACCATCTATCTCCAATCACCTTCTGGGTTTTCCGGGGCCTGTCCGTTCTGTGACGTCGCCTGTCTGATCGGACGATCGTTTGAATCTAACGCAGGGTAATATACGCGACGATAGACCAGGAGAACCTGTAAGAAGATAAACTGCAGCAAGGTTGCGGTGATTGCCGAAAACTGCGAGATATAAAAGTAGACCGTCTGTAAGGCTACAAGCGATACGAGGAAACCGCCCAAAGCAAGGTTTAGGGCAACACGCTCATTTTTTACTGCCCAGAAGAGCAGCGCTACGAGAAGGATCGTGCCAACCACGATCTGTATACCCATAATAGGGCTACGCCAACGTAGTACCTGCGAGTCAATCGTAGCGCCACCTTGAGAGATGATTCCAAGAAATCCGATAATCAGTAGCACCCATAAGATGATCAATCCCAAAATAATGGATCGATGCGCGCGGCGTCCAATACGCTTAGCCCACGAATCTATACTTGCTCTTATTCTTGTCCAAAAATCGGATCCGGATGTGTTTAAAGGATCTTGATCCTCCACAAGATAGGTGTTTAAAACATTTGCGAGAGCTGCGATCTCTGTTTGATCTGATTGCCTGGCTATAGCTAATTGGTTTCTGATCTGCATTACCTCAACTTCATCAAGGTCGCCTTCCACAATCCCCATCAGCCCGTCTAAAGCCTGGTACATAGCGGAGCGGGATCCCATACTTGGCGCTCTCGCAATGACGATATAAACAAGCACACATAGCAGGAAAAACCCATAAACGAGCGGTAGAGCTGGGGGAAAGAAATAATCATTGGCCTGGGTGATGAACTTGCCTACCTCATCAATGAAGAGACCAACGCCCAGACCCCCCATCAAAGCGCTCCAGTGAAGCGCCCAAGGATTGAGATATATCAGGGGTAGCAGAACCGCAACGACCAAGAATACCCCTCCCCAGAGCGCATGGGCGATATGCAAGACACTGTTTCCGATCTGGGGAAATCCTGTCAATTGGAGGAATACCCGGGTAACGATCACCGTAACTGAAAATGCGATCAAAAAGGTCAATATATAGGCACCAGCATGTTCTCGCTTTGCAGCAGTATCAATTCTTATCAATCCCCTATTCATTCGTCTGTCCTTCCAAGATGATCTCAACATCACCAGGGTCCCTCCTCATCGCATCTCTAATTTTCTGATTAGTTACTCTCATCTGACTCCTCTACCTTCCCACCACAAAACGCCATCATTTGGGACATGACCTCGATCCAATCATCCGGTACCCCATCCATTCCGTCGATCTGAGACATCATGTCGCTGCAGTCCCACTCTCCTCCTGCTTGTGCCATCATTTCTTTCATCATGTTCATGCACTCGGACATATCGAATGATGCTCTTGTTTCCTTCTTCTCTTGGGTACTTTCAGACATTTTTCACACTCCATTATCGCTTCTTGTCTGGCCAGCTGGGGCCGTGGTTACCCACGACCCCATATTGGCGAGACAATGAATTATTCGGTTTTGGTTCTGAACCAGGCGGCCACGACGATCCTGAGTACCTGGTCTAGCCGATTTCTCGAATTCATTTTTATCGTTTTCACATCATCCGGCTTGTTCGGGATGGTTATTCCGTGCGTGCCAGGGCCTTTACGAAAACGATTCCGCCAACAAGCAACATGGCTACTGGCCAGAAAATGTTGGTGGCGATGAAGCCGCTCAACCCTAAAATGAGCCAGAATCCTGACCAGAGGTAATCCCATGTCCTTGGCTTTA
>JBFFMI010000204.1:0-4570 GCA_041554155.1 Anaerolineales bacterium | reverse complement strand
GTCGGCGTGAGCTCGGGCACAATGGTCGGTTTGTATGTGGGCTGGACGGCATTCAGCCTGGGTGGTCTGGCGCAAATGTTCTGGCTTCGACGTCGCACCCGATCCGCTTTAAAAGTGCTCCGTCAGCAGGTCTGATAGCTCGAGCTAAAAACAATCCGCATCACGATCACGCAACCACACATGCAGCAAGCGCGGCAACAACTACCCCCCCTCGCTATGACCCAAGACCGGCCACAGGTGCAGTGAGGCATCCTCCCCCTGCGAGCTGTCAGACCAGGTTTCCTTCCATCCGCCTTGGTACCGCTATCCCTGGAGCTATCAAGATCTCTTTTTGGGCAAAAATGTCCTTATGTCATAGCGCCATAGGATAAACAGGACAACCGAAAAATACAGGCCAAACAAAATCAACCCGGCAGCGTCCACATCCAGGGCTGGAAACACATAATTAGACCAATTGAACATGGCATGCCCAAGCATTGCGGCAAAGATACTGCCCTTTGTATTGATATAGATCCAGGCCAGCATAAAACCGACGAGCAATGTGGTCAGCATCAATCCCCACGCGGGATTCGTATAGTAGGGCTCCTGGCGATTCGCAAAGAATAAAGGAGCGTGCCAGCTTCCCCACAGCAAACCTGCGATGATTGCCGCCGTCAATGCAGAATATTTATTGCGCAAATGCTCAACAACATACCCACGCCAGCCGAATTCCTCCTGCAGCGGTCCGGTTGTAAAAAAGACCATCACAAAAGCGATCAGCAGGAAAACCGGCAGTGGAGCGCCCGATTCCGCAGCCTCCGCCACTGCTGGAAATGCAGGAGTAGGGCTGCCAAACAAGAGCGCCAAACCCAACGAGCCGCCGATCAACACCGGGAAGATAAGCAGCGTGACCCACCACCATTTCCCAAGCCGAACCATAATTCCGCGTCTGAAAAGTTCTTTAATGCCCGCGAATTTCTGGTAGATGAGCGTCGTCAAAATTGCCCCAACGAGAGGCCCCCACGCGCCCAGGTTCAAACCCACAAAACGTTGAACTGCTTCAGGCGCATTCCAGATATTCTGGGCGATAAGTGCTTCGGGAACCCAGGACAACCAGCAAAATCCAAAGGTGATCAATATAAAAACGACTACATTATTCTTCTGTTTCATGCATAATTCTCCTTATATGAAAGTCAGGGAGGCCGTTGCAAACCTCACTGAGAAGTCGGGATTTTATAACGATTAGTATCCTTGATCCTCAAGCCATGCATGCAGAACTTCTACAAGGTCTTCTGATTGCTCCTGTTGATCTGGATTTACCCAGGAATCGCAAGGATCATCAGCCAGCCGAAAGGCATGCGTAGCACCCTCTATTACGACTGAACGAAAGTTATCAGGCACATTGTTATCAAAGATCTCGTTCATGCGATCAAGATTGGGTGCGGGGGTTACCTGATCATCATTTTCCCCGAAGATAAATAACCCCGGGTTCTGCACGGTTTTAAAGGCATCGCGCGGGTCGTAGCTCATGTTCCTGGCATCAAAACCGAAATAGCCAAAATCGGTCAGCTTGCCAATCCTGATACTCAGGTCCACCATCCTCATCCGTTCTTCGATAGAAGCTTCCAATTCCTCATTCTCCAGCCCCTGGCATCTTGCAAAATGGTAGTAATTGTCACCAGCGTTCTCCCGCATGGACATCGTAGGTCCAGCCAGACTGATAAAGAATGCGATGTCAGGATGCTCTGCAGCCGCCAGGGAAACCACCCAGCCACCCTGACTGTGCCCGACCAACCCGATATTGTCAGGATCGATCTGGGGCCGGGTTTTGATGTCCTGGACCACGGCATAAACGTCAGCGGCCCGCCCTGCGATGCTGTTCTGGACATAGTTCCCTTCCGATTGCCCCATACCTCGTTTGTTAACAAGGGCCACGGCAAAATCCCGGGACAGGAAGACATCCAGGATGTATGTTTCCACCAGGCCATAGGCATAATTCTGGTAGAGGGAGTCACCCGAGCCGGTGGTGAAGACCACGGCAGGTTTGCGCTCCTCCCCGCCGGCGGGGATAAATATCTCCGCCTCGAGTTTGACACCGTCCCGCTCGACGAAAAACGCTTCCCGCTCAGCAGCCAGGGAATTGACAAACGGTTCCCAGCTTTCACTTGGCGGCACGGGTAAGGGGTAATGATTGATGCGGAAATACTCGTAGGCGAAGTATCCGCCAACTACCACGACCAATCCCACCAGGATCAAGATGATTCTTTTTTTCACTCATTAACTCCTTGCTAGTGAATATTGCTCGTTTGATGGATTACCGCTACTAGCGGCTCAAAGACCTCACTCTTGTAAAGGCAGACAAAGTCCTGCTTGCAGCTGCTTTAATGAGTGGGTGGAATGAATTTATTCCACCCACTCGTCTCACACTTCGACTTCCCTGGCGAACGCCGTCGACGATGCTTGTTCGGGTGGGCTTACCACCAAGGGCTGGCGATGCTTGAGGAACAGGTAGGCTGCAACCACGCCAAACGTGAAATTCTCAATGAAAAGCTCAAAGAAATGCCCCAACCTTACGGGGGCCGGCATGAAGTCCTGCGGGAGCAGCAAAGGGAAGGAAATCCCAATGGCCATGCACAAACCAACGATCACCATACGCTCCCACGCCTTCGCCTGCGGTAGATTCATCGCTGCCATATAGGCGATCCCGGCCCACAGATAGCCGCGGAAAATCTGGAATACGATCAGCTGTGGTTCCCCGGTGACCTGACCCACCATATGGGGGATCAGGGGAGTCAGCGCTGTCGAACCCGAGTAGTATTCCCGCACTGCCGGGAACTGCCAGGCGATGAAATAACCAAAGAAATAGTAGAAGAGGGTATAGACGATCGAGAGGATCGTGAAACGGCGCAGCATGTCACCGAGTGACAGGGTGTTGAAAGCGCCCGGGGTTGCAGAACTGATTGCATCCAGCTTCTTCTTATAGCGGCTCGACAGCAGACCTGCGCCAATCCCCACAAAAATCCCCGCCAGCACCTGGCCGAAGATGAGCATGTAGGGCATCTGGATCGAGTCCAGAAAGTAGAGCGTCTCGATCTGAGTCATGAAGAACATGACGCCGAAGAGGATGATGAAGACGACTGCAGCAAGCCGGTAGCCTGAGAGCTGGGTGCGATTGGCATACCAGGTGAACACCAGCGCGTAACTCAGCGCGGTAGCGAAAAGACCGGGCATGGGGCCAAGCGCTTGATCCGCATTGAAGGTGGCAGGATCGACGTACCCCGCTAATCCCTCCACCAGCCCGGAGACAAAGGCCCACAAGCCCAGGATGATGCCGGTGAGCAGGCCGATATGAACAATGGTTAGTTTTCGAGACTGTGATGACATCCTATGCCTCCCTTACTTCTGGCCGTTCTGCAGGGCCTCGACCGACAGCGCGAACAGGCCGAATGACAGCAAAGCCACCTGCGTGCTCACATCCACTGTGCCGAGATATCCAAAGACCAGACTGGCGACCGCCATCCCAACAGCGACAGCCTTCAAGACAAGACGGATAATTCCCTGTGCATTGCTCTGTTTGCTTTCCATGATTTTCACTCCTCTACATTAAGAATTTTCGGATCGATCAACTGAAGTGAAACTAAAGGGATATTCAGATCACGAATGCGATTGAGCAGACCATGCAGACCTGCCTGATCCTGGACCGTCCCTGTAAGGGTCGTCACAGCAATCCCACTCGATGGGCGATCCAGCTTGATGCTTGCATCTTCGAGCCACTCTGTGAGGTTTGCGCTCGCATCACCCTGGACCTTGATTTGATAGGTCGCTTTGCGGTCCAACCGCAGATTCTTACTCATTTCTCCCATTGCCTCCGTTCAAGGGCCTCGAACTCAGCCGCCTGGCCAACCCAGGACTAGCAAAGAACACAAATCAAGGATCTGGCTGGCCGGGTTCGGCTCCGGCGAGTTGATAGGCCACCTGGCTTATCGGTTCGAGCCGTCGCAGCGCCTCTCAGCGCTCCTCGACCACATCGAGGATGAAATCCTTGATCAGCTCAAGAGCGTCCTCCCGTTGGTACTCGCCGGCGACCCCCTCGGGGGGTTCAAAGTTATGGTCCGATCCCTCGAACATGACCACCTGGATGTTCTGCCTCCCAAGCGCGTTCAACCGGTCCCGACTTCGGGCTGATGGGACATTCATGTCCTGATCCCCGTAAACGACGAGTGTGGGCGCGTCGACCTCGTCCCAATAGGACACGGCGTCAAAGTTGCCAACAGCAGACCACCAGGCGCGGTCGACGATATTCTGGAGGACGAACGTCGAAACGTATGAGATTGCATTCGAGATACCCGGGAGAAAGCCCGCTTGCCGAAGATTGTTGTTCTCTTCGTAGCGGAGCTGATCGTTCATCGGGACAGCATGGCCTACGACATTGATCGCAAAGGCCAGGTCCGGCGCCTCGGCGGCGACGATCGAGACGATGACGCCTCCCTGACTGACCCCCAGAGCACCGATGGCGTTAGCCAGTCCCGGCCTCTCTGTTCTCAGGTAGGAAATCGCCGCAAGCGTATCGCTTGCCAGGTCTTCCAGCGAG
>JBFFMI010000203.1:0-4576 GCA_041554155.1 Anaerolineales bacterium | reverse complement strand
CGATAGGCGTGTGCAGCTAATAAATAAAGCCATCGATCCACCCGGCGAAGCCCTTCCAGATTGGGTGATCCTCTGCGAACTGGCAACCCGGGTTGAGGCATTGCTTCAGACCGAAACAAGCGCGGGATTTTCCTTCTCAGATGCAAGCGCGATATGGGATGAGATGGCTGATCTTACACCAACCTTCCAGGGGATCAGCCATGCGCGCATCCAGCGTGAAAGCGGCGTCCATTGGCCATGCCCAACTCCCGACCATCCGGGCACGCCAACCCTTTTCGCCGATACCTTTCCCAGCGGCAAGGGTCGCCTGACCCCGCTGGAGTTCAAACCCGGCGCGGAACTACCCGATGAAGAGTATCCCTTCGTGCTCTCTACCGGACGAGTGCTGTATCACTGGCACGGCGGCACGATGACCCGCCGCTCTAAATTGGATGACATCTACCCCGAACCCACGGTCGAGATCCATCCTGTGGATGCCTCACAGGTGGGTGTATCCCATGGCGAGTGGATCCGGGTGCGCTCGCGTCGAGGTCAGATCGAGGTTAAGGCGCTGGTGACCGAACGTTCCCCACAGGGCCTGGTCTTCATCCCCTTCCACTTTGCGGAAGCAGCCGCCAACGAACTCACACTGGACGCACGCGACGAAAGGGCTAAGATCCCCGATTACAAAGTCTGCGCCATCGCGCTTGAACCCCTGTAGCCTTCCGAAAGAAACGCCACCTGAGTACGCTTGCCCGAGTCCGCCGGATAAGCTATCGTCTGCTCAATGGAGGATTTCCAAATATCTCGCCAGGGACTAAAAGCCTGGCCACTCTGGACCGGCATCGGGTGGTGGGGTTTTGCCCTGCTCCTTACCCTGCTACAAGCTCAGCAGGAAGCTGTCCGCTGGGCAACGCCCTATGGACTGACCATACTTCGCACACTCATCGTCCCGATTTTCACGCTGCTGTCTTTCTACGCGATCGCCATTTTGGTCGCCAGGCGCCCTCGTACTACAAGCCAACCCCCGCGTACCCGGAATCAAATCTTCTTCCTGCTCCTTGTCTTTGCGCTCACCTACTGGGCCGCTGTAGCCCCGCTACGCCACAACTGGATCTTACTGCTGGGAACATGGATGCTCATCCCCAGTCTTTTCTTGAGCCAACCCAACCTGATTGCCAGGACGACTTTGCTCAGTTTGACCTCAATCGTCTTCTCCCTGATCGCTTTTGAAATCCTGCTGCAACCCTTCCCACAACTCTGGCCAGGCTACGCTCGCATGGTGGGCAGCAACTGGCGCCGCATCCATGCCGATATCCCCACTCTCGAATATGACTACCAGGGGGTCACCTACCAGATCAACGCGCTCGGATTTCGCGGGAGCCAGCCGGTTCCTGATGACGTAGACATCGTCGCGTTGGGCGACAGCAATACGTTCGGGGTTGGTAGCCTGGAGCCCTGGCCTGAGCAACTCGCCGAAATCACCAATTCGTTTGTAATGAACCTTGGCATGGGGGGCACAGACCCGCCCAAACATGTCTACCCGCTCATCGCCTATGGTATCCAGCGCCATCCCGAGTTCGTGATCGAAACTTACTTTGAAGGTAATGACCTCTATTCATGCTACCAACCAGCACGCCCCATTAGCGCCCGCTGGGGGGATAACCTCATACTCCCCGACCTGATCGGCGGGATCAAGGAGATGGTCCGCTTCTTGACCCGAGATGATGCGATCACGTCGGAATTGAGCTACGACATCGCCACGCCTTATCAACGCACGATCGCTGGCCAGCAGGTCGAATTGACCTTCTCACCAGCTTACGCCGCCACGCTCCTGCTCGATTCGGAAACTATCCTGGCCTCGGAGAACTGGCGTATCGCCAGCGGTGCGATCCAACGCATGCAGGATGTCAGCCAGTCGCAGGACATACCTTTCATCCTGGTCTACCTCCCCGAGCGCACCCGTGCATACTGGCCCCTGATCCGTGAAGATTCGGATTTGCTTGCGCAGCTCAACCAGGACATGGTATATGGCTGGCAACAACAATGGCAGTGCCTTACGCTGGTACGTGGCAGGGCACCTGCGGATCTTGAGGTTTTCCGCAGCCAGATGGATGCCGCAATGAATGCACAACGGGACCTGCTCCAGTCGTATGCCATGTCGGTCGACATCCCTTTTCTCGACCTGACGCCTACGCTGCAGCGATTAGCGGCAGAAGGTTATACGCTGGCGGATCCGCTTGAGACACATTACAACGATTTTGTGAACCGGGTTATCGCCGAAGAGATCAGTGCTTACCTTGAAACGATCGAACCATAGAAAATGCTTCTGGACCAGATCTTGTATTAATGGGATCGGTATATAACCACTAGCCTATAGACAGGCGTGGATCGTATCGCTATGGTGTTGAACATATCCGTTGCTAAGGGGAAGAACGTTTCATGACGATCTGGAGAAAGATCTGGGAAGGTTGGAAGCGCGTCGGTGGGTTTATTGGGGATTTTATCGGCCGCCTGATCCTGACCCTTTTCTATTTCACACTGGTGTTACCGTTCGGCCTGATCATGCGGCTCTTCGGCGATCCACTTCACTTGAAAAAACGGAAATCCCCGTCCTGGCTCCGGCGCGAGAGCGAAGATGAGACCCTCGATGCAGCCCGGAGGCTTTCCTGATGATCATCCTGGGCATCTCCTGCTACTACCATGATTCGGCCGCAGCACTGCTGAAAGACGGCGAGCTGATTGCCGCTGCAGAAGAGGAACGATTTAGCCGGAACAAGCACGATTTCGGATTCCCTTATAAAGCGATCGAGTTTTGTCTTGAACAGGCTGGTATTCAAGGTGAGGATCTAGACTACGCCGTTTTCTACGAAAAGCCACTGCTCAAATTCGAGCGAATCATGCTCAGCACCCTGGGAAGCTTCCCTCAATCCTACGGCGTGTTCCGCGAATCGATGATCACCTGGCTCAACGAGAAGCTATGGATCAAGAGCCAGATCCTTACCAAGCTGAATCTGCCGGAAGAAAAACTGCTCTTCGTCGATCACCATATGAGCCACGCCGCCAGCGCGCTGTTTTGCTCCCCTTACGATGAAGCCGCGCTCCTCACTATAGACGGTGTGGGCGAGTGGACGACGGCCACGATCGGCAAGGGCACAGCCTTCTGGCCCGAGGCAGGTGATCAAGCTAAAAGCAACGCCATCGAGCTCTTCGGAGAACAACGCTTCCCCCATTCCTTAGGATTGCTCTACTCCGCCTTCACCGCCTTCCTCGGCTTCCGGGTGAATAACGGGGAATATAAGGTCATGGGCATGGCGCCGTACGGGCAACCCACGCGAATGGAAGATGTCTACAAATTAGTCGAGGTAGCAGACGACGGCAGCTTCCAGCTCGATATGCGTTACTTCGACTTTCACCATTCGACCAAGCGCACGTACAGCCAGCGTTTCATCGATCTTTTCGGGGAAGCGAGGGTGCATGACGTCGATTTCTACACACCGGACATGTTGCCTAATCCAGGCAAGCCACATTGGGATCAGGCAACCGCCCGGATCAACCAGGGCTACGCCGATATCGCCGCCAGCATCCAGCGCGTCACTGAAGAGACCATCATAAAGATGGTGCGCCATGTTCATGAACGCACCGGCTCCGAGAACCTGTGCATGGCGGGCGGGGTGGCGCTCAACTCCGTGGCCAATGGTCGCATCGCACGCGAGACCCCTTTTAAGAATGTCTTCATCCAGCCTGCAGCCGGCGATTCGGGCGGCGCGCTGGGCGCTGCCCTGTACGTCTACCATGTGCTGCTCGGAAATCCACGCAAGTTTACGCTCGAGCACGCCTACTGGGGCAAGGGCTACACCCCCGATCAGGTGCAATCCGCGCTCGCAGGCAGCGGCTACCGCTTCGAACATCAACCTGATCCCGAGAAACGGGCGGTGATGATGGTGGATGACATCCTCGCCGGCAGGGTGATCAGCCTTTTCCAGGACCGCTTTGAATGGGGTCCACGGGCCCTGGGCAACCGTTCGATCCTGGCTGATCCCCGCCAAGCCGGAATGAAGGATACGGTAAACGCCACGATCAAGTACCGCGAGCCCTTCCGTCCGTTTGCACCCGTCATTCTCGAGGAAAAGGCGGCCGATTTCTATGACGGCGTCGGCGATGCAGCCAGTAACTACCCTATCCGTTATATGCTGATGGTGTATCAAACTCGTGAGAACATAGGACAGCAGATCCAGGCTGTGACACACGAAAATGGCACTGGCCGGATGCAAACGGTAAGGCGTGAGTGGAATCCACTCTACTACCGGGCAATTGAGTTGTTCGGCGAGGCGACAGGCGTTCCCGTGTTGCTAAACACCAGCTTCAACTTGCGAGGCGAGCCGATCGTGAACACACCGGAGAACGCGCTCAACACCTTTAGCAAGAGTGAGTTGGCTGCGCTGTATATCGATGACTATATTGTCCGTAAGTGAGGCGAGCTATGCGTAACTTCTTTCGTGGGATGTGGATGAACCTCGGCGTCGCCCGTGAGCTGCTCAGCTTCCTGTGGGAGCGCAAGCTCTGGTGGCTGATCCCCATGATGGCCCTCTTACTG
>JBFFMI010000202.1:0-4624 GCA_041554155.1 Anaerolineales bacterium | reverse complement strand
GCGACCGGGGGTGGGTGCGCTTAGCGTGCCAGTGCATCAATGGCGATGGGATCCATGTTCTCCGGGGGGAAGTCAGCGGATACCCGGGAACTTTTGCCAGCGCCCAACCAGAGCTCGATTTCAAGCAGGGATCGGGACCCAAGCGATCATAAAATTTCTGATGGGGGTTTGGGAAGAGCTAAGTCAGTATAATGGTTTTAAGGGGTTTCTAGCCAAGGTGCTGAAGTCCTTTTCAGCAGGCCACCCCAAAAACACGCAAAAGATTACGAGGTATCCGTTCGCATGCATCATCATCCCACCAGCCAAAACTTGCGCCTTGCGTTCTTCCTGAACCTGGGTTTCACGATTGCTGAGATCCTGGGTGGCTTGTTCACAAACAGCATCGCGATTCTCTCAGACGCTGTCCATGACCTCGGCGATAGTATCTCGCTCGGAATGGCCTGGTATCTGGAAAACGTATCCCTGAGGGATCGGGACGATCGCTTCTCCTATGGCTACCGACGGTTCTCGCTCCTGGGCGCCCTGTTAACGACCACTGTATTGTTAGTGGGCTCCATCTTTATCCTGCTTGAAGCCTTACCCAGACTTCTCGCACCTCAGCCAACGAACGCAGGGGGGATGCTCGCCTTTGCCATTGTTGGAATCGTCGTGAATGGCATAGCTGTGCTACGACTCAGACATGCTGAATCCATGAATGCCCGTGCTGTCGCCTGGCACTTGCTGGAGGATGTCCTGGGATGGATAGCAGTGCTGGTCGTAAGCATCATTCTGCTATTCAAACCTCTCTACATTCTGGATGCTGTTCTCTCGATAGGAATCACGCTATACATTGGCCGCAACGTGGTCGTGAACCTACGCAAGACGCTGGCCTTATTTCTGCAGGGGGTTCCGGAAAATATCAATATCGAGGAAATTGATGCGCGCTTGCGAGCGCTCGCTGATGTGCAATCGACCCATCATACGCACATCTGGTCACTGGATGGCGAGCATCATGTGCTCACGACACATGTGGTTGTGAACGAAAACCTGCCCAAGGACGCAATCCTCTGCTTGCGGCGGGAGCTACAAGGACTGTTGACTGCGCTGAATTTCAGTCACAGCACGATCGAAATCGAGTTCGGTGATGGCGATTGCGGCATGGCTGCCGCAGACTAACCCTTAGGGCGGTAATTTTGAGCCCGTTCCATGCAATGGGTTCTTTGACCTCCTGAGCCAAATGTACATAGTGTAAATATGGCCCCCTCCCGATCCGAGAGTCTCAACGTTCGTCGGTCTCACCAGCATGCTGCTATCCTGTGCATTTGAGTTTCGGTCGATACATCAGGGGTGCGCGTATTGTAGAATTATTGGGGCAGGATCGTAGGAAACGCCTGGGCGAGATCCTGCGCAACCCTGGAAAATGATTATGACCCTCTTGCGCACTACTCTATAATGGGAGAGCGGTAAGCGGAGTACGATCCCGTAGAATCGAATGAGAATCCTAGGAGGAAGTCATGGGTGAAAGCGTTTATAAGGTTATTGAGCTCGTGGGTACAAGTTCAGAATCATGGGAAAAAGCTGCAAAGGCTGCCGTCTCGCGTGCGGCACAATCACTGCGTGAGCTTCGCATCGCGGAAGTCACAGAGATGGATATGCAATTGGACGATGGCAAGGTCGTCGCCTATCGAGCTAAGGTGAAAGTATCCTTTAAGTACGCAGACGACGACTAGTCAACCGGTCAACACGTCCAAGCCTGCGTGACGTGTATTCCCCAACAATTACATAAGATCGCCAATGCCAACAAGGATGTACGCCTGAGGGCAGCCCTCAGGCGTACCGGGTTTTGGGGGTTGCTAACGCGGGGAAAACCCTCTAATGGTCTAGACCATGCCAACTGGACCTCAGTATGTGGAACGGTCTCGTTATGAGCCCCGAGCGACTATAATCGCAAGGTTGTCCGGTGATGTGAAATGCAAAAAGGGCGAATGGATGCAAAATTGGTTTAAGAGGTCGGGTGTTAACCAGATCGTCGCTTCGCTCTCCTTCGCACGCATGGCGGATGCAATGGGAAATAGCATTCTCGTTGTCGTCCTTCCCCTTTACGTGGTCGAGCTGGTCCATGAAAGCACCGTGCTCCCAGAATCGGTATTGGTCGGGCTGCTCATTTCGGCGTACGGTCTGGTGTTCACCCTCTTCCAGCCAATGACGGCTGCACTATCCGATCGACTAGGGCAGCGAAAACTATTCATCCAAATTGGCCTGTTGATGATGGCGGCAGGGACCTATGCCTTCAGTCTGGCCACAAACTTCAGTCATTTGCTGCTGATACGCATACTCCAGGGGATCGCAGTTGCCATCACCGTACCGGCTTCTTTGGCGGTGATGTCCAGCAGTAGCGAACGACGCTCACGCGGCGGTTCGATGGGTTTCTACAGTACGCTGCGTATGGTTGGCTTTGCCGCTGGTCCTGCGCTGGGTGGATATCTACAGGTGCAGTATGGGTTCGAGGCTGCTTTTATGGTTGGTAGCGCTTTGTTGCTGCTGAGCACTTTGTTGGTGCAAATCTTTGTCCATGAATCAGAATCAATCCCCATCGAGCCCCGGGCTCGCTATCAAATACTCGATCGCCGTCTTCTCGGCGGTGGGATCGCTTTGCTGGGTTTGGCGACCTTCTTCATGGCGAATGCCTATTCCATGATGACTGCGCTTGAGAATGAGTTCAACCTGCGCCTAAGCCAAACTGCATTTGGTTTTGGGCTTGCTTTCAGTACGCTCACTTTGAGCCGTCTCATCTTTCAGATGCCGCTCGGGCGGTTGTCGGATCGTATCGGGCGCAGACCGCTGATCGTCACTGGCTTGATACTGATGGCACCTGCGACAGCAGCACTCGGTATCGTAAGGACGACCTGGCAACTCACCACGATGGTTGCCTTTCAAGGCTTGGCATCTGCAGCGATTGCATCACCGACGTTTGCGTTGGCTGGAGACCTATCCATGCAAGGGGGCGAAGGTCAGCAGATGAGTGTGATTTCCATGGGTTTTGGACTGGGTATAGCATTGGGCCCATTAATCGCCGGGAGTTTGGCGCCATTCCGATTTGAGCTTCCTTTCATCGTTGGCGGCGTGATGGCGCTGATTGGAGCTTGGATCGTGTGGAAGGGTGTTCCCGGACCAGACGAAGATCGATCAAACAGCGTCCCTGAGACGCTATAGAAAAGAGGTAATTCATGTCAGCAGAAAAGACGAAAGAAGCCCTGCCTCACTGGCGGCTTGACAATATATACCCGGCCATAGAATCAAAGGAATTCACGGAAGCTTTTTCTGGCCTAGAAGTAGCTATCGATTCGCTGTTGAACTTTATGGATGAACACAATATCGCCCGGCATGATCAAGGGTCGGGTACCACGGAGGCGACCGTCGAGACTCTGCGAAGCCTGCTTGAGAAGATGGAATCGATCTGGCGACTCGATGGTACCCTGGGTGCTTATCTTTACGGATTTATTTCGACTGATTCCTATAACACCGAGGCGATGAAGGTCAATTCTCAGCTTGAAATCCTTTCCCTGCGGATCAATGAAGCAGGTATTCGCTTCCGTGGTTGGATGGACAGCACCTTTGTTAACGGCGAAGCCTTGAATCAGGTCGTGGCCATGGATCGCTACCTTCAAGAACACGATTTCTATCTGCGGGAGACGCTTGAACAGGCGAAGTATCAGATGTCACAGGATGAAGAGACCCTGGCGGCGGAGCTCTCCCTGAGTGGGGCAAATGCCTGGGGCAAGCTCCATGGCACGGTAACTTCCCAGATTACGGTCCCCTTTGAACTGGATGGGGAGGTGAGCGAGACCCCGGTGGCCGCCCTACAAAATATCCGACGCTCCCACCCCGATGAAGCCGTGCGGCGTCGTGCATTCGATGCAGAGATTGCCGCCTGGGAAGGTGTTCGCGAGTCACTGGCAGCCTGTATGAATGGGATCAAGGGCGGGATCAATACCCTTAACCGCAAACGTGGCAGAGAAGATTCGCTCCACTCTGCCCTGGATCAAGCTCGGTTAAGTCGTGAAACCTTGACAGCGATGATGACCGTCATGGAAGAATCCTTTCCAGTCTTCAGGAGATACTTCAAAGCCAAGGCGGAGAAACTGGGAAAAGAGAAGCTGGCCTGGTGGGACATCTTTGTTGTGATGGGTGAGGTCGATCGCCGTTTCAGTTTTGAAGAGGCCAAGGATTTTATCGTCGGCCAGCTCCAGAACTTTAGTCCCCGCCTTGCTGAGTTTACCTCGATGACAGTGGCTGAGCGTTGGATCGATGCAGAGCCTAGAAAAGGGAAGAGTGGAGGCGCATTCTGCATGAAAGTGCCGCTGCTCGAACAGTCGCGCATCCTGATGAACTTCGACGGATCCCTCGATCAATTACTTACCCTGGCACATGAGCTTGGCCATGCCTTTCATAATGAGTGTCAGGTAGGCCTTACAATGGCCCAGCGTGAGACACCGATGACGCTGGCAGAAACGGCATCCATCTTCAATGAGACCCTCATAACGGACGCTGCGCTGGCAGCGGCCGAGAATGATGGTGAACGCCTGGCGATCCTTGAGAGCTTTCTAGTGAATGCATCGCAAGTGATTGTAGATATTTACTCAAG
>JBFFMI010000201.1:0-4638 GCA_041554155.1 Anaerolineales bacterium | reverse complement strand
GAGATGATGGGATTCATCCTCGATCCCCAGGGAGATTCGGTTGCCTACGCCTTTGTTGGTGGTCAGGAATTCGCCACGGATGATGGTGTAGTCAGCGGCGATTTCAAAGCCTCCCCCAGTGGTTGGATGACAGCAGATAAATTCGGCTACGCGACGGGATACGGCATGCCCTGGGATGAATTATGGGGCACTCGATTGTTTGACATCCGCCTCACACCCTTTCAAAGCATGCTCTTCATACAGCCAGGTGAAACGGGTACGCTGGATGGTTTCCTGGAAGACAGTTTTTCCCTGCGAGCAGAAATCTCGTTCGATTCACTTGATTCGAATCCGGCAACGGTTGGCCTGGCTGCGATCCATCCATGGAATGTTGGTCCGAGCCTTGCTGATTTCGAAGATCATACTGATATGTCACTCACACATGCATTTGCTTTGCAGGCCATGGATTCCGATCAAAATCCGGTTAACCTTCTTCCAGGGGAACAGGTGCAGATCCAATTGACATTTGAAACACCCCCAGGCGCTGGTGCGATACTCGGTCGTTTTGATCCAGAAAGTGGTTTATGGCAAGCTGCAGGTCAAGACTGTAATTTTGGTATTGTTGGCGTTGATTGTTCCGTAGAAACACTTGGCCCATTATTCGGCGTCTTTGAGCCCGGGCTGCCTGCAGCCCGGCTTCCAGTCCTCCCATCAAGCGGTCATCTGGCTTTTTCACTTGGTTCATTACTTGCCAGACACACGACTACACTTTTCCCCCTTGCCCCAGCACTACAGGGCGCAAATTACGATCCTGCTTTTCAACAAGCATGGGCCAATCTGGCGAGTTGGATGAAGAGCCAGGAAGGAAGTGGCGGGATCGATCCCAATAACCCCACCTTATCAAATTTACTCAATCAACTCGCAAACGCTGCGCGCAATTACGCCAACAACAACCGTAATGAATCTGGAAAGATGCACCTGCTCAAGGCGGTTTCTATCGCCATTGCTATCGGTAATCAATCACTTGAGGATCAACTGACCAGCGAGGCCGCTGATTTAGTGGATGAAATGGCAGAGAAAGCTTTGCAGGAGAGCGACTGTGGTGAATTTCGAAAGCTGCTTAAGATTGCCGAACAAATCGAACTCGTCCCGGGCAGCAATATGGCTAATCATGACCTGATCGAACAGAAAGTTGCTGAGATGGTTGTTGACTGCGATGTCTGGGAAGGCACGATTACTGTCTGGATGTATACGAGTTCAAGCCATCCCGCCGGTTTGGACATGCAAGCCCAGAAGACACCCGGCTGGTTCGAACGTCACGATGTGAAGCTCTGGACGAATGTAAAAACACATGAGTTACACGGCACGGATCAGGTCCAGCTCGACTTTCCGATGATTACCTATGTTAAGGAACATGACTGCCGGAACGATATCAAAATCATGGGTGCTGGTAACCCGGTCCGCCTGGAGTATGAAGGTCGCTACAACGGCTATGAGTTCCAGATTATCGAACCACCGGGCACGATCGGCAGCATCGAGATCATCCAGATGCAGCATTTTGAGGCCAAGGAAAATGAGACCTGCAACACCATCAACGACTCCCATTTTTCCGCCCCTAACTATGTGAGCGTCATCGTCCACGGTTTTGAATATGGCTCGCCACCAATCACGTTGCAGGAAATGCTGGCGCAGGCTAGTCCTGGAATATCGGGTGAGATCACCTCATTCAACGGGGATGATAGCCTGAGCAATCCTGACTCGGATCTCGGGAAGTATCCCTTCACGACTGGCCACATTCAATGGAGATTCACTCACACTCAGCCGAAACTCCCCATCGAGGAGTAGGACAGATCGTGTAGGATCCGTCTTAAGAGGAACTACCAACAGGGAGTTAGGATGTCACTCAAACCTTTTATCACAAGATTCTTATTCCACGCTTTGATTGTGGTTGAGATTTTGAGTCTCACTGCCTGTGGCAGTGCTTACAAAGAAAGCGCGGATGTTGAGCAACCTCCCACAGCAGAACTGCAACCCCAAGTGGCTGAGGAGCTTCAACAAGAACCCGAATCGGAGGGCGTAGCTTTCGAAGAAGCCGAGTTGCCCGAAGGCTTCCCTTCCAAATTTCCCATTCCTGATAGCGCCCGCATTGGTTCTTCAGTTGGCATGGGAGGCAAGGATGAGTTCCGGGTCTTCCTTTCGCTGACGACCAGGCTTGAAGAATCTCTCTCTTATTACCGGACTGAGCTGGCCAGCAATGGCTGGGACATCGATGAAGAGGAGACGACCACGCGTGGGGTTGAGATGGCGATCCGAAGCGATGACCATGAGGGCGAACTGCTCTTCGTCGAAGCGGAGGTGGGGGTTGCACTCGATGTTCATCTCCTTCCAGTCGGAACTGGGGCGGAGATCCCGGGCGTGCCTACAGATCTCGGAGACTCAACCACCCTTGGTGAAGGCGCAAGCAGCTTCCCAGCCGACTTCCCCATCCCCTCCAGCTATACCCCGATCGAATTGAACGACACCCTTCGAGCCGAAGGGTATGAACTCGCTTTCACCTACGCCGGCATCGCCGAGATGGGCATGGTCGATTTCAATATCGCCGTGATGAGTGCTGGTTGGGAGATCGGTGATCCGACCATTGCAGGAGTCAGTGGCATATACATCATCCCCTTTTCCCATCCAGAAACCGGGTTTGAAGGGTACGCCTTTATAACGAGTAATCCCGGACAATTCAATTTGGATGCCGGCGGTACGGTCCTCATTGCCCTGGCCAAGGGCCAACCTTAATATCACTGAAGCCCTTAAGACAGAGGGCATAACTATTCGCTGCTCTGTTCGATTTGATTCTGGTGTTGTATCGGGTTGAGGGCGTTACAGACCCACGTCCCATTGGCATCGCTCCCCTTCGCTCCTATACTCATATGGCATAGAGTGGTATTTGAGGCGAATGACTGGTATGTCCAACCCCGCGATTGAGATCAGAAATCTCTCAAAGACATTCGGCAAAGGCGATCAGGCCGTCCGGGCTGTTCGTGAGTTAACTCTTGAGGTCGAATCCGGCCAGGTCTTCGGTTTCCTGGGACCTAACGGCGCGGGAAAGAGCACCACCATCCGCATGTTGATGGACTTGATCCGCCCCACAGCGGGGGAAGCCTATCTATTTGGTCAGCCGACCGGCTCGCTCGAATCTCGGAAAAAGGTCGGGGCGCTGGTCGAAGGCGCCGATTTCTACCCCTTCATGAGCGCCTACGACAACCTGATGGTGCTCGATCGCACGACCAATTCCTTCCAACCCGATCGCATCGACGAATTGCTTGAATCAGTGGGCTTAGCGCAGCGCGCCCGCCAGCGCGTGGGGGGATTCTCCACCGGCATGAAACAGCGCCTGGGCCTTGCCGCTGCGCTGCTCAACGATCCCGATCTATTGATCCTCGACGAACCCACCAACGGCCTTGACCCGGGCGGGATCCAGGAGATGCGCAATTTTATCCGCGAGCAAGCCCATACTCATGGTAAGACCGTCTTCCTTTCCAGCCACATGCTCAACGAAGTCGAGCAGGTCTGCGATCGGGTGGCGATCATCAACAAGGGGTTGTTGATACGGGAGGGACCCGTTGAAACCTTACTTCAGGTTGAGGTTGGCCCGGTTCGGCTCCAGGTCCAGCCTATGGATACCGCCCGCCAGGTGATCTCAGCGCGTTGGGGGGAACTGCATCTCCCTATCGAAGAAGAGAACGAGAAATGGCTGAAGTTCTCAGCCAATCCTGAGCAAGTCCCCCTGATCGTGGCTGAGCTAGTTAAGGCTGGTGTGCAGATTTTCCAGGTTATTCAGAAACGGCAATCGCTGGAGGAATTCTTCATCGCCGTCACCAATCAACAGGACGACGCGGATGCTTAACCTCTTCCGGGCTGAGTGGCGCAAGGTCTTCGCCAACTTCAAGCTGACCAGCTTTCTGGTCTGGATCATCCCCATCGGCTACTTTGCCTTTACGGTCGTGATGATCGTGTTGAGCTTGTTCTCGAAAACAATGCAGGCCGGGGTCGATTATTTCGGCTCGGGAGATTGGACCCTCGACAGCCTGGGCATCTGGAACATGTTGATCTTCTTTCCCGCCAACCTTTTCGGTCGCATGCTGCCGCTGGCCTTCATGGCAGTCGTCTTCGCCGGCGAATACCAATGGCGAACGCTGAAGAACATCGTGCCGCGCACACAGCGCTGGAAGATCATCCTCTCCAAGATGGCGGCGCTCGTCAGCCTGGTGATGCTCTCCATGCTGCTAACCGCGTTGATCGGCGCGATCGGACCAGTCACCGGGCACCGCATCCACGATTGGTCGTATGGTCCTACCTTATCCTGGCAGGTCTTTGGGGATTTTGTGCTTGATACTGCCCGCACCGCCTTGATCGCCTTCATCTCCCTGCTCAACATCGTCAGCTACGCTACCATCGCCGCCATCATCACTCGCTCGATCCTGGGTGGGCTGTTAGTGAGCTTTGGCTTCGCCATCCTGGATGCCGTGTCCCTGGGTTTCCTACTCTTCCTGCGTGGGATATTAAATATGCCCGAGTTGATAAACCTCTACCAGTTCACCCCTACCTACAATCTGAGCAACCTTCATTCCTGGCTCTTCCTTGGAAAGGCCCAGCAGTTCATCACCG
>JBFFMI010000200.1:0-4643 GCA_041554155.1 Anaerolineales bacterium | reverse complement strand
GGCGTTCAGGAGTTTGATATGACCGGGCGTCCAATGCGTGGGTGGGTTGTCGTAGCGCGAGCAAGTGATCTAAGTGATGAAGCGTTATCCGCCTGGGTTCAGCGAGGTGTAAATTTCTCATTGTCCCTACCGCCGAAGTGAACGCAAAGGATAGGTTATCAGCGAAATGAAATCACAAACCGTAATCCCGGTAATTCTTTCAATCCTCATTATCATCCTGGTGGCGATTCTTGAGCGTCACAGCCGGTTTTTTGCGGCGATCACCGCAACCATGCCTCTCGGTGCCCCCCTGGCTCTATGGATCGTCTACGCATCGGTACAGGGGGATCAAGAGGCTGTTTCAGGTTTCTCTCTGAATATGTTCCTGGGATTTCTCCCAACAATGGCGTTCATGCTCGTGGTGTGGATCGTTGCCCGGGCTGGCTGGAAGCTTGGACCGATGATTCTAAGCGGATATGGTGCGTGGGGTGTAGGGCTGCTCATCCTGGTGGCTGTGAAGCGGCTCGTAGGTTTGAGTTGACAGGTCGATTGCGGGCGATCAGATTGCAGATCGCGAGATTGAAACGTAGATGCTCAAGAAGTATGGACGCCAGACGATATCATTCATGCAAAGTTCCTTTGACCAGTTTAGACATCGTCGGAAGCTGGATTCTGAAGGGTAAGAGAATCTGATACCAACGAATCGATTTCCCTGTTCTACGGCAAATAATAAAGCGATTCGAATGACTCGCTTATTACGCCTGGCCGTTAGCACACCGTTGATCTTGGGGAATTTATTGGCTTGTATACCATCATCCGACATCTGCCAAGCCGTTAGCGATGTACCCCACGAGGAATGCGATGCATTGAGGGGGTTTTATTTGATAACTGGGGGACCGAACTGGAAAGACTCACGCGGCTGGTTGGATCTGGATTCGGTGTGTTCATGGCATGGCGTACTTTGTCAGAACGGTCATGTGAGCGAAATTGCATTGAACTACAATGACATTTCAGGAAAAATTGAATTTGATCTTTCACCCATTTCTGAACTCAGGAAATTAAGCCTCTACTACAACGAGCTGCAGGGAAAATTGCCAGAGTGGCTCGGGCAAATGCACAATCTTGAAGAATTGATCCTGCATAACAATCAAATCGAAGGACCGCTACCCGAAAGCATCGGTCAAATGAGCAGCCTGCAGTTGCTGGATCTTGATGGCAATAGGATTAGTGGATCACTCCCGACAAGCATGGGCAACCTCAAACAATTACATACCATTAAAATGCGAGCTAATGCGCTTTCCGGATCAATCCCGCCGGAGATCGGAGGATGCGAAAGCCTGGTTGCGATCTTCTTGAGCAACAACGATCTCTCAGGACCTGTACCTGAAACATTGGCAACATTGCCACAGCTCAAGATGTTCAGCGTTAGAGGCAATGACCAGATCGGCGAGATACCTATGGAGTTGCAAGAGTTACCAGAGTCTGGCTACGATTTATTACAATGGAGTGATGATTGAGAAGCTGTTGGATGACATGACAGACTGGTTTAGGGTAAGGCATTCGAAAATCTCAGTTGAGTAAGGCAGGGACATCGTGAGCGCAGATTTCGAGCAAGCCTGGCAGGGCAAACTTGAGCGGAGTCTTTCAAAACGGGCTTTAAATGCATTGAAGGAGCAAGCTCTAGCGGGAGGAAATCATCTCTCGGATGCTTCACCCCGCCAGGAGGTGATAAGCTGGACGGATCGCGCGCTTTCCATGCTGGAGCAATCACTGCCAAGCGCTTGTGTAAAAGATATCCTTACCGATTGTGCATGTCATTACCCACAGGAATACCTCTTGTCGCTGCATGAGATCTATGCCGAAACACGTGATATCAAGCAGGTTCATGCATTTTTGCAGGAAACGTTCAGGAGATTCCTGAGGGAGCTCTCACTGGATGAGGGTGAGATTGCAGGGATTATCGATAATGGCTGGGGTTTGGCGGGCACACTTACAGCCGATAAGATTCGTGCTACCAAAATTCCTAAGAGTGGCAATTTGAAACAGTACTTGCGGGAGCGGGACCCTCAACGTAAACGTGAAATGTACTGTCACTGTCCGCGCGTGCGCAGTGCCATAGCGCTCAAGGCTACACTGCCAAAGAGCTACTGTTATTGTGGTGCTGGATTTTATAAGGACATCTGGGAAACCATCCTGGGCGAAGTGGTTCATGTCGAAGTACTTGAAAGTGTGCTCCAGGGCGACGACGTCTGTACTATCGCAATTAGGCTTCCTGCAGGTGTCGAAAAAATATGATTCAGTTGTCCATAGCCGGATGGATTGGCGTATCACTCTGTCGGTACAGAAATAACACCCCTATGCGTTCCTTGGCAGTTTGCTTGCATTTTATTCCGGTACCTTGATCAAAGTAGACTGATGAGCTCTGATCGAAATCTTGCCTTTCACCCTCTTACTACCTCTCGCTGGTCAGATTTTGAACAATTATTCGGAGAGCGAGGGGCCTACGGCGGTTGCTGGTGCATGTGGTGGCGTTCTACTCGAAGCGAGTTCGAAACACGGGGCAATGCCGGAAACCGGGCTGCTATGCAATCGAAGGTGGAATCTGGAATCATACCCGGGATACTTGCTTACTATGGGCGAAATCCAATCGGCTGGTGTTCCATCGCCCCACGGACGCAGTACGGTTCTCTGGAGCGATCTCCGGTATTGAAACGCATTGATAATGAACCCGTATGGTCAATCGTATGCTTCTACGTGCACAAGGAATTTCGCCGGCAAGGCATTATGGGGGCGTTGATCGATGGCGCCGTCGACTATGCCGCAAAGAAGGGGGCTCGGATTATCGAAGCCTATCCTACCATCTCACGCGGGAAGGTGCTTTCGCCGGTCTCTAGTTTTATGGGACTGCCCGAGATATTCTACAATCATGGGTTCGAGCTTGTCGCTGAACCTTCGAAAAGTCGGCTTATAATGCGCAAAACGATACCCCAGAAATGAGTGCTTAAGACGAGGTCGCCTAATTCCGCTGAGTCGATCTGGAAGTCTAAACGGGTTCCGTACTCGTATTAAAGCCACTTTCCCCAATTGGCTCGTACTTGAGAAGGGGGCAGATCCTGATTGATGAAGGAGACGAACGATGAAGAAACTTCCAACCACCCGATGGCTAGTTTTGATGGCCCTGTTGGCCACATTGGCTGTGAATGTGATGGCAAACTCACTACCCATAAATGGGGTCACACAGAGTGAAATTTCCGATCAATTTGACGTGTACTTTGTGCCCGCAGGCTATGCATTCGCCATCTGGGGGGTCATTTACCTCGGCCTGATCGCGTATGTTACTTATCAAATCCTGCCTGCCAGTGCCGCATCGGAGAAGCTGGATGCGATCGCCTGGCCGTTCATCGGGTCAAGCATAGCCAATATCGCCTGGCTATTTCTCTGGCACTATGCTCAATTTGTCCTTTCGTTTTTTGCCATGGTAGCGATCCTGTTGTTTCTCATCCTGGTCTATGAGAGATTGTGGCGGTCGCGCCAGCACACTTCTCGAGCAGAGTTCTGGGCGGTTCACATCACATTTAGTATTTACCCGGGTTGGATTACCGTTGCGACAATCGCAAACGCCACGACCGTCTTGGATTTTCTAGGATGGGGTGGGTGGGGCATCGCCGCCTCAACCTGGGCAGTTGTGATGCTCGTAATCGCAACGCTTGTTGGCGGACTGGTCATCCTGCGTAGAAAAGATCCCGTCTACGGGCTTGTTCTGGTGTGGGCTTTCGTCGGCATAGCCCGCAAGCATGCCGGTGTTTCGCCAATCGATCTCACGGCATGGGCCACTGCAGCCGTCGTCTTGTTGCTAGCCCTTGCCCAGTTCGCACGATCGCTCAGAAGCTCAATGAGCTGAACTTTTGTTGATGAACGAAGGCATCTCTTTGATCTCGAACCAACGCGTGCTTAACGGCCAGGATCTGGGTAAGCAGGAATACCACTTAGGAGAAAAATATGGTCACTGCAATTGTCAGGTACGAGCTCGCGCCTTCGATGAGTGCTGAAGATGCACGTGCCAATTACCATCAAGCGGTGACAAAGTTTCAGGCACAACCGGGCTTGATCCGAAAATACTTCATGCTCTCGGAAGATGGGCGCATTGGATCCAGTGTGTACCTGTGGGAGTCACGGGAGCTAGCGCTGGCCTTTCATGATGAGGATTGGAAGAAGTTCATGCAGGGCAAGTATGGGAATCGCCCAGTGGTGGAGCTCTATCAGTGCCAGATCGTCGTCGATAATTTAACCGGCCATGTGATCATGAACTGAGACCGGTTGATGCGAGTGAGCAATCTATTAGGAGGACAGGCATGAAGAGGCCTGAATTAGAAAAGCGGGTACCTGAGTCGATTGAAATCGGAAGCAAATTCCACTATCGACGCACGCTGACCGAGGGTGATGTTTCGATGTTCATTGGGGCTACCTGGGATGTTAATCCATTGCATACGGATGAGTTGTATGCTCGTGAAACTGAGTTTAAAGGGCGAATCGTCCCAGGCTTGCTGACAGCGAGCTTGCTCACTCACCTGGGGGGATTATGGGCTTTCATGGCCACAGAGATGGACTTCAAATTCCTGGCGCCGGTGTATGTCGGGGATACAATCACAGCCGAGGCCAAAATT
>JBFFMI010000199.1:0-4646 GCA_041554155.1 Anaerolineales bacterium | reverse complement strand
CCTCCTGCTCTTTCATCTTCTGGCCAAAGCTGCTGAAGTCGAGTATTTTGCTCAAGCGTTGGTTGACAGCCTCTCTGGCCCGAGGGTCAGGTGTGGACTGCAGGGTTAGGCTTATCAGTTGGATAAATGTGGCATCGATCTCTTCATCATGGTCTTTAACGAATGCTTCTAGCTGATCATCTGGAAGTCGCAGCAAGTCTTCAAATAGTCGCATTTTAGCTTGCTGGGCTTCGATATCTTCCTTGGTGATCCCTTCGGTTTCTAAAACTCGTTCAACCAAACCCTGCATGGTGAGAACCGACTGTGGCTGTAGCAGATAGGCTTTGCGCTGTTCGGCGGGGAGTTGATCCATGAGGCGGTTGATCATTTGGCCGATCACCCGCTCCTGTTCATCCTTCGGGATGTTCACCTCCACCGGGATGTACGTAAGCAGAAGATCATGCTCTGGATCGTGATAGACAAGTGGGGTGGCGATCGCACCATCAAAATTACAAACGGGACATTGCGCACGATTGAGCGAGCCGGATAGCAGGAGCGATTTCTGGGATGGGTTTTGCCCAACATCGATTAATTGTTGGATCTGAGCCTGGATAGGCGATTTGCAATTCGGACATTGAATTTGTGTAGTACCTGCAACCATGTGATTACACCAACCTCTTATACATTATCGTGGAATTGAAAAACAGATTCGAGCGCCAGATTCGACACGGTCATCGATCCAGATTTCACCGCCATGGGCTTCGATGACTGCTTTGGCCAAGAAGAGTCCCAGACCGGCACCCTTGGTTTTTCTGGCGGCCTCGTTCGATCGATAGAACAAGTTAAAAATGCGTGGCATATCCTCAAGAGAGATCCCGGGTCCTTCATCTTCAACACAGAGCACGACCTTATCTGGCTGTGCCCGCCCAGTAATCCGCACTGTACCACCATCTGGAGAATACTTCACCGCGTTTGAGAGCAGGTTTCCTACCACCTGCATCAGACGGGACTCATCTGCCTGAATCACCGGGAAATCATTCCCGAATTTGATCTCAAACGTGTGCAGCTCACTCTGGGGTCTGAATCTTTCTATCATGCGTTCAGCGAGTCGGTCGAGCGATACATCGGAGCGCGAGAGAGCCAGCGCACCTGCTTGAAGTCGTGAAGCATCCAGCAAATCATCGATGAGGTCAGCGAGTCGATCGCTCTCCTCTTCGATAACAGCAAGGCTCTCTTGCACGGTCTTCGAATCCCAGTTTGCATCCTCGCGCCGCAGTGTGCCGACAAAGCCCTTGATCAAGGCAACCGGTGTTCGAAGTTCATGGCTGATAATAGAAATGAAGGTGCTTTTTAGTTCCTCGGCTTCACGGAACTTGGTGATATCACGCACTGCTCCAACAATGCTCAGAATGCGACCATCGTCGGTGAGTGCCGGAGCGTAGGTAATGCCCACGCTGATCGCACCGCCGCTGCCGGTGATCAGATCGCCCTCGACGTAAAGGGTTGCCTGTGGAGTGAGAGGCCAGCCACCAGCCTCAGCTTCTTCGAGTGATAAGCCTGGCTCACGGCTAAGCCAGCGGATCACCTGCGCATGCGGTTTCCCAATAACGTCTTCAGAGGGAAAGCCTGTCAGTCGACTAAAGGCCCGGTTAGCACGGATAAAGTTATAGGCTGGATCAAGGATAAAAAGCCCATCGGCTGCTGATTCGAGAATGGCATCGAGATGGTGTTTCTGCTCCCGAATCTCGGTAAACAAACGCGCATTATGGGCTGCAATCGCCGCTTGTGAGGCAAATGAACTCAAGAGATTGCGATCTTCCTTGGAGAAACGACTGCGATAGGCACGGAAGACGAAAATGACCCCGATCACCTCGCCGCCGGCTATCATGGGTAGTCCAACACCAGTCAGGAGCCCCATCGAGGCGGCTCGTGTGATCCGTTGTAGTCTGCGATTCACTTCCGGAAGGGCGAACTTCGCTGGATCGCCGTGATCGGGGATGTCGTCCAGGAGTGGGTCAAGTTCCTTGAGAAAATCGGTGTGGATCCCATGGGATGAGCGGATATCCCATCCACCCAATTCATCACGCAGCACGATCAGACAAGCGCTTCCCCCGAGCAGTTCAGCGGAAACCCGAGCGATGCGATTCAGAACTTGCTCGAGATCAAGCACCTCGGTGATGGCACGATTGATCTCGAGCAGATAATCCCGTTGACGAACACGAAAATCAGGTAGCATGAGGCTAGGTTAGCGTGAACCCTCCGCCTCGGTGAGGGCGTCCTCGAGCATCATCAGGCCCTCATCAATGAGCTCCTGGCTGATATTCAAAGGTGGAGCAAAACGGATCGAGCTCTTGCCGCTTCCCAGACCGATGAGACCTCGTCGAAAAGCACCTTCAACGACAGTATCACGCAGCGCACTGGCAGGTTCTTTCGTTTCCCGATCCTTGACCAGCTCGACGCCGATCATCAAACCTTTACCCCGTACCTCGCCAATTGTGGGATGGCGTGTCTGGATTTCAGCCAGAGCATCCATGGTGTATTCGCCCATTTCCCTGGCATTTTGCATGAACCCAGATTCGATGAGGTCCAGGGTTGCGATACCTGCCCGGCATGCTACCGGGTTGCCGCCGTACGTATTGCCATGTGCCCCTTCTGGCCAATCCATCACGCTCGCCTTCGCCATGATCCCGCCCAGGGGGATGCCAGAGGCGATTCCTTTGGCAAAACACACAATATCAGGCTCAACGCCCCAGTGCTCAACTGCCCACCACTTTCCTGTCCGTCCGACACCGCTCTGCACTTCATCAACGATCATCAAGATGCCATATTTATCGCAAAGCTCACGCAATGCCGGGAAAAAGCCTTCCGGGGGAATCACGTATCCACCCTCGCCGAGAATGGGCTCGACCAGAATGGCCGCGCACTCATCGGGTGGGACTGTTCGGGCAAGAACGACTTCCTCAATATAGCGAACGACAGTCTCCCCGTAATCTTTGCCGTTCGGCGCCAGAACTGGCCGATAGGGATCAGGGAAGGGCACATGCGTTACACCACTCAGGGTGGGGGCAAAGCCACGGCGATAATGGGTTTTACTGGAGGTGAAGGACAGTGAGCCCATCGTTCGACCATGGAAGCTACCGAAAAACCCGATGAACTGCGGCCTACCCGAATGATAGCGGGCCAGTTTGATCGCCGCTTCCACGGCTTCTGTACCCGAGTTGCCCAGGAAAACCCTGGCCGGATCCTTAAAAGGTGCAGTCTTCGCCAGCCTTTCAGAAAATTCCACCCAAACCGGGTGGTAAAAATCGGAAGAAATATGAATGAATCGATCAACCTGGTCCTTGATCGCTGCGACGACATCCGGGTGGCTATGACCGGTGGAGCAAACTGCAATACCGGAGGCAAAGTCAATATAACGATTCCCGTCAACATCCCATACTTCTGAGCCTTTTCCATGATCCATCATGAATGGATACGCGCGTGGATAAGATGGTGAAACGACCGCTTGATCGCGCTCGAGGTATTTCTTTGCGTTCTCACCGGGAACGTTCAATACATCCATCAATTAATTTCCTCCTGCCGGCTAAGGCCAAGGTGAAGGGGTCCCAGAACTGAGGGATTAATAGCGAGCACGTCTAGATGGGACCGCAAGTGGTTTGGTAAATGCTTGTTGAGTCCCCTCCTGAAAAAGCTCGTCAAACTCAACCGGAAGGAAATTATATCATTGCAGCTTGGAGAGTTCGCATAACCGTTGTATAAAAGAGGTATCCGGCCGTCTAACAGTGAAGGAGATCTGCAGTGATGGAAACGCGTCCTTGGCATAAACACTATGATGAGGGGGTTAAAACCAGCTTGGAGTACCCTCAGCGACCGCTCCAACACTTTCTCGAGGATGCCGCAAGAGATTATCCAGATAGGGAATGTAGCATCTTCAAGGGTGCTTCTGTCTCCTATGCAGAGATGAACGACATGTCGGATCGATTGGCAGCTGCGCTTAAGGAGCTGGGGGTCCGCAAGGGATCGCCAGTAGGGATTTTTATGCCCAACTCAGCGCAATTTGTGATGGCTTTTTATGCCATCCTAAAAGCCGGTGGCATCGTTGTTGCGACTAACCCACTCTACACTGCGCGCGAGATCGAACATCAAATGAATGATGCCGGTGTGGAATTGATGCTTGTCATGAGTAACTTCTATGACTTGATCAAAGAGGTCCAACCCAACACCCAATTAAAAACTCTGATCGTTACGAACATCAAGGAGTACCTTCCCGGGCTATTGCGTTTTCTCTTTACGGTCGCCAAGGAGAAGAAAGAAGGGCATAGGGTCACGCTGGGCTCGGGTGATTTCTGGTTGCAGGATCTCCTTAAAAAATATACTGCTGAAGACCGCCCACCTGTGGAAATGGGTCCGGATGATCCCGCCCTGTATCAATATAGCGGGGGGACAACCGGGCTATCGAAGGCCGCCATCGCCTTACATAGGAACCTGGTAGCAAATACGCTACAGATACAAGGATTCATGCCAGATATCAATGTCGGTGGTGAGATTGTGCTCATGGCGATCCCCATGTTTCATGTCTATGGCATGGTGGCGGGGATGAGTTTTGGGATCTCAACGGCTGCTTCCCTTGTCATGGTTCCCAATCCGCGCGATATGGAGGATGTGCT
>JBFFMI010000198.1:0-4685 GCA_041554155.1 Anaerolineales bacterium | reverse complement strand
TACACAGTAGATCATCGACCGCATTCAAGCGGTCTCGTTCTCTACGCCACCGTAGGGTGACCTTGATCGCCATGCTTTGGGCGCCAGCAAGATTTTGCAAACCCTCACCAACGCGCAAACCCGGCATGAACCTCGCCTTTATTCGACACCGGATTGCTCCCGTCGGCATCCATCGCCATCGTCATCGTTGATTGAACATCATGCGCAGCCTTGTCCATAAAGATGCAGGCGACTGCGCTACCCATAGGCTTCGCAAGTAGAGGCCGTAGGCTCAGCCTATGGCACTTTCTTTCCTGTCCACAACGACGGTTTCCCGGATCAAGGGAACCGCTGCATCTACCACCAACGGGATTTTTTCACCCGATCATGGAAAATAATCGCATTTGCTCAGAGGATGAGCATTAGCTATCATAGCCTACATCAGCCAGCGGCTAACATCAACAGCAGGTCCACGGCTTCCGCTGGTCAGTGTTCTGAACGCTCCAGCAAACCCAACCGGGATCCTCATCTGTTGGGAGAAGCGCGTCATGCTCAAGCGCCCCGTAGGTAAAAGCTTGATGGACTCACCTGTTTCCAACCCGATCGGCATCCATCTATCCCTATGGCAGGAATCCTGGGATGAGGATTTGCTTCCGCTCATCGGAAGAGCCGCCCGGGCTGGCTTCGAAGTGGCCGAATTTCCCCTGCTCCAACCCGCCGAGCTTGACTATGCAACTCTCCTCGCCGAACTTAAATCACAGGGCATGCGAGCTAGCTGCGGGACAGGACTGAACCCCTCCCTGGATGTCACCCATCCCGATTCCAGCATCCGGGAAGCTGGTCTTCAGCACTTACGATCCTGCCTGGAAGGCGCCGCCCGTCTCGAAAGCCCGGTGCTGGGTGGTGTGACCTACGCAGCCTGGGGCGTATTCCCGGAAGAAGATCGAGCGACGCGCTTTGAGCGCTGTGTTCAATCCATGAAGCAGGCAGCGCAGATTGCAGAGGGGCATCAGGTCATCCTCTGCGTCGAACCGCTCAACCGCTTCGAGGGCGACCTAATTAATACGGTCGATCAGGGACGCCAGCTGATCGATGCTGTAGGCAGTGATTGGGTCAGGTTGCATCTCGACACCTTCCATCTGAACATCGAAGCCGATGACATCGCCCAGGAGATACGGGTTGCGGGTGATTACCTGGCGCACATGCACTGTGTGGCAAACAATCGCAAAGTCCCAGGCCAGGGTCATATCCCCTGGTCAGAGGTTAAAATGGCGCTTCGCCAAATTTCTTATGCCGGCTATTTTGTGGCAGAGTGCTTTGTCAGTCCCCGAGGTCAAGTGGGACACGATCTCTTCATTTGGCGAGAGCTCGCCGGCGATCTTGACCAGGCTGCGGCCCAGATAGCCCGGTTCCTGCTGGAAGAGGTCCAATAATTGTCAGCTCTGCCGTTCCTGCAATACAATACGCTCCACCCTTAGCTTAGGTCCAGATGAGTGAGAGGATCATCCAGGGATGAAGCCTATACGTAAACCAAAGATCGGCCTTGCCGGTGTGATGTGCACCCCATTTCGCGGGGATAAAGAGGCCAATTATGCTGCGGATCATGAAGCACTGATGCAACTTGCTCAGCAGCTGGATTTTGAGCTTCATGCCATTCAGCAGGGCATCTATTCCCTTGACGAGGCCAGGGCTGCCGCACAGGCCCTGGCTGAATGGGAGGCGGATTTCGTCCTTCTACAGAATAGCTCGTTCGCCGCCGGCGATTTTATCTATCCCTTTACCCGCCATCCCTGGCGCCTGGGTCTGTGGGCGGTGCCTGAAGGTCCTCCCACATCGGAAGGTGGACTCCCGCTCAACAGCTTTACCGCCATGAATCTCTATAACAGCATCCTCCAACATGCTCAGCAAGAGATCAGGCAGCCGGTGAAATGGTTTTATGGACATCCAACAGATCCGCTTTTCCATGATCGATTGGCGGTGACCGTGCAGGCCCTGCGTCCACTGATCAACCTGCCCGGAAGAACAGTGGCCTTGATCGGGGGCGTCGCCCCAACATTTGACAATTTGAGCGTGGATCCAGCGCTCCTGAAAGAGAATTTTGGGATCAGTGTCAAGGAGATCAAGTTGGACGATGTACTCCAACTGGCGCAGAAAATCGATGCCAAACAGGTGAGGCCCATCGTGGATGGTCTGCGTGACAGCGCACGCGTTCAAGATTCCGAGGTTCACAACGCATTGGAGAAATCGGCTCGTGTGGTTAATGCCATCCAGAATCTCCAAACTCAACATGGATTCGACGCCGTCGCCCTGAGCTGTTGGCCCCAGTTTCAAAGTGATTATCAATTAGCGGTGTGCAGTGTCATGGGATATTTGAACAGTCTGGGGGTCATCGCCGCATGCGAGGGTGATGTGACCAGCGCTGTTAGTATGCTCTTGCTCAGATTCTTAACTAATGGCGAGATCGTTACCTTGATGGATCTCGCCGCCCTCGATGCTCAAGATCAAAGCATCTTGCTATGGCATTGCGGCCCCACGTCTCCCGCTTTAGCGGATGACCGCGGTGCCACGCTGCAACCCCTATGGCTCCTCGATGGTCCGGAGGGAGAACGGACTGGGTTGCACAATGATCTGGTGTTGAAACCTGGATCTGCATCTGTGATCGGATTTACGACCGATTTTCAACGCATGCTGCTCCTCAGCGGTGAGATGAATCCGGGCAAACCAAGCTATGCTGGAAGTCGGGGCTGGATGGAAAATCTTCATCTTAATGGAGAGCCGATCCAGCTTGAAGATCTGGTGCAGACGTTAATGAGCAGCGGGTATCAGCATCATTATCCCTTCGGCTATGGAATGCTGGTCGACGCGGCGCTGGAATACTGCAGCTGGCAGAACATCCAACCGATCCAACGCAGGGATTACACCCCCTACCTGGAACTCGAAAGGGGACGCAATATTGAGTGAAACTGTGAGTTTCGAAACCCTTCGTTGTCTGATCTTTGATATGGACGGCACGCTTTATCTGAGCGATCGCCTGCTCCCTGGTGCGATGGAGCTGATCCAGGAGCTGCGCCGCCGAGAATTCCCCCACTACTTCTTGACCAACAACTCCTCCCGGTCGAGAAAGGATTATGTACAAAAACTGAATGCGCTGGGACTCCCTGCCGATCCCGAGCAAATCATCTCATCCGGTGAAGCTACGGCGCTTTATCTCAAGCAGCGCACGCCTGGCGCTCGCATCTACCTGGTCGGGACTCCTTCTCTAGAAGAAGAGTTTGAATCACACGGGTTTACGCTCACGGTCGATGATCCTCAGTACGCGGTGCTCGGTTTCGATACAACGCTGACCTATGCCAAGTTGGCTACATTTTGTAACCTCGTGCGATTGGGCTTACCCTATATTGCCACACATCCCGATATCAATTGCCCGGTGGATGGGGGCTTCATACCAGATATCGGCGCCATGATGGCGCTGATCGAAGCCTCCACAGGTAGAGGGCCGGATATCATTATTGGCAAACCACACCCGCCGATTGTTGAGGCCATCGCAGAAAAAACCGGTTATGCGGTAGAACAAATCGCCATCGTGGGAGACCGACTCTATACCGATATCGCCCTGGGACAGGCCGGCCTTGCGACCATCCTGGTCTTGAGTGGTGAGACCACAGAGGAAGACCTGAGGGACTCCCTCCACCAACCTGATCTGGTCCTCCACTCAGTCGCCGATTTGCTCAAGCACCTCACTTGAGTCGGGACACGCGTGAATTTCCAAACCTTCATCAGCCCCCAAGATCTGCTGCCACTTCTCGATCGACCTGACATTGTCTTCGTCGATTGCCGCTTTGATCTGGATGACCCTTTTGCCGGTGAACAGGCGTATCAGGAGGCACACATCCCCGGGGCGGTCTATGCTCACCTGGAAGAGGACTTGAGCGGTCCACCGGTTTGGAAGAAAACCAATGCGAACCCCTTTCCTGCAAAAGAGACGTTCATTGAGACACTCTCAAGGTTTGGGATTGATGACGATGTACAGGTTTTGATCTACGATAATTTCTGGGGCGGGATTGCTGCCCGGTTGTGGTACATGCTGCGCTGGTTGGGACATAAACGGGTCGCCTTACTGGATGGACAATGGGACTACTGGAAGGCTATGGGCTTCCCTACTCGACCGGGAGCAGAGTCACGACCGAGACGTGTATTTCGTCCGAGTGAAAGCGGGATCGATCCGATCGATGATTTCGAGGCCATCGCCCGATGGGAGGCTGATCACTGGCTTTTCCTGGATACACGCACACAGCGCCGATTCACAGGTGAGGTCAACCCCACCGCGCGATTGACCGGGCATATTCCCGGCGCCCGCAATTTCACGTTCATCGATCACTGGGACTCGCAGGGGTTGCTGCTTCCAAATGAGCAGCTGCGGGCGAAATACACCGAAATCTTGGGAGCGATTCCAGCTGAGCAAGTAATCTGTTACTGCACCTCGGGTGTTGTTGCCTGTCTAAATATCGCAGTGATGCAGCACCTTGGGTTAGGTCTTGCGGAACTCTACGCGGGCTCCTGGGAAGGTTGGACGCTTCAATCCGATCCTCCTGTTGAAAAAGGCCCGGGAGCGGTTCCTTGATCAGACTTATGCGCAATAGGAGCTCATAAATGAAGAAACCCCAGCGGAGCCTGGATCGCACTGCCCTGATTAACCGGCTAAAGGT
>JBFFMI010000197.1:0-4839 GCA_041554155.1 Anaerolineales bacterium | reverse complement strand
GCATATGCTAATCGTTCGGAAGATTATTGGATTGAACTAAGTGACATTAATTCTTCAACGTTCCCCGGCAGTTGGTTCTCGTCGGTTTATGTCTCAATAATCGATAGCACTGATAACCTACCTTTAATACGCCCTGATCTTCCGGACAATACTCTCAAAGTATTGATCTTCACCGGTGATCCACTGGGCTTAAGCTCAATAGCAATAGATGATCAATGGGATTTATGCGTCTGTACTCAGGGGATTCAAAACCCCCCTTCCACAGGGAATCCATGGCAAGGATGGATAGCAATACCAAAACGGGAAGCTCTCATTGCCGCAATTGATATTCGAGCCAGGTCCCATCAAATCGGTAATATCGAAGACAGACTAGCACGAACCCACACTGCCCCACTCAAGGTATCGGTCATTGTATGCACGTATAAAGGCGAGCACAGATTGTTTGACGCGCTGGAATCTATTGTTTGTCAGAGCTTTCCGAAAGATGAATTTGAAATAATCATAGTGAATAACGGACCTGAAGGTGCTAAGTTGGAACAGAAAGTGGCTGCTCTTGACTTAGAATGGTCATCAGACCAACCTGGCCGTCTACGTATGATCCATTGCCCATTTAGAGGTCTTTCAAATGCAAGGAACCTAGGCTTATTCGAAGCTCGTGGTGAGGTAGTTTGCTATCTAGATGATGATGCAATTGCTACGCAGGATTGGCTTGAGAGAATCTGGGGTGCCTTTGAAGAGCACCCTACTGTTGGTGTTATAGGTGGTCCAATTATTCTTTCTCAGCCAGATCACCGTCCAAAATGGATGAAACCCGAATGGAAGCATTACTGGAGTCATTTTTCCCCTAACTATTCATCGTTCACTGAAGTTGGGTATTGGTGGGATTTCCCATGGGGAGCGAATTGGTGTGCTCGTCGTCAAGTTTTGTTGGAAATTGGGGGATTCCGGACCAGATATGGTCGGCAAGGTGAAGATTACACTGGTGGCGAAGAGATCATAGCTGCAACCATGATTCAAAAGTTAGGCTTCAGAATAGCAATTGAGCCACACGCTAGAGTAATCCATGATGTGAAAAATGATCGCTTTACACTTAAACATATCTGGAACACTATCCTCAGCGTGCGACGAACATGGTATATGGCCAGACGGGATCTTTACTTCTCGCGCGAAATGGTCAACACCGCCTCCCTTAAAGGGTTTATACGTTCAATTGGCCATAAAGGTTTGTTTATAACAATTGCTGAATTGAATGCTGAGCTTCATTATTTGGCATGGAAAGTGCGTGATTGGATACTTAGATTCCGTCCTAGCGTATCCAGGTGACATTGTTGTTTATAGTGGCGACACTCATTCTCTGAGCCTTGCAGCACCTCAAGATATCGATGGAAACACAACAATTCACCAATAATACATATTTCGCCGCTTTCAAGCTCATGATATGATGGGCAGCTAATGTGAATCCCGTCAATTTGGGTTCTTGGAATTTCAGTGATTCTCATTGCCATATTGAATAATGGAGGGCTTGCGTGACACTCCAATCCAACATTGGTACATCACCTTTGAGTGAACCCCCTGGCGGTCAAAATCGACGATCCTTCCTGCGTGGACTGGGTATCGGGATCTTGATCGGCATCTTCTTGTCCGTCATTGTTACGATTATCATCTTCAACCTCGGTTTCTTTGACCAGTTCTATGTCTGTCCGCCGGCGACAAGCGTTGAGACCTGCCCGCCCGGGGATGTGCTCGCCCTCCCATCTCCAACCTTCACCCTTGCGCCGACCGATGAAGCCAAATTGCTAGAATTAACCCCATCACCCACGGTTACAGAGACGCCTGACATTGGAGCGACCGCCACCGCTGCCTGTGGTGCATTTGAATCCCAGTTTCCTGGCACACCTTGCCCGGATTCGACAAATCCATAGATAAGCGTGGATAACTTCGAGGCATTGTATAGGTATAGTCTGACGTGAGCGCGAATCGAACCCCCCTGATTTACCTCATCCTGGCACGAAATGAAGGCGCCAGTCTCGAGCGCAGCCTGCGGGCTCTCAAGGCGCAGCTGCGCCGGGGTGATCAAGTGCATGTCGTCGCCGATCATTGTCGCGACCAGACTACGGAGATCGCGCAAGCCCAAGGGGCTACAGTCCATGTGCGTCACGACAACGGGCCCTCTGGAAAAGCCGCCGCTTTGCGCTGGTGGGTTGATCGCATGCACCTTGATCCCGCCCAACCCATCATCGTCCTTGATGCAGACAGTGTCATCCTGCCAGGCTTTGCTGGCCCTATGCAAGCTGCCTTGCAAGCGGGGGCGGCCGCTGTGCAAGCCAGGCTCATAGCAGAATCGGAGGATGACACGCGCATCGGAAGGCTCATTGCGTTGTCTGAGCGCATGGATCAGTCGTTTTACGATCGCCAACGCGCATGCATCGGAGGTTCGGTGCGGTTGCGTGGGACGGGGATGGGACTGCGTTTTGATCTGCTTCGAAAGTATGCACCCATGCTGCACACAAAGACGGAAGATATCGAATTAACTTTGCTGCTGGCGATGGATCGAGTCAGGGTCATGCCAGCATTCGAGGCCCGGCTCATCGATCCCAAGCCGCATATCCCCGAGGGCGCGGTGAACCAACGAGCTCGCTGGCTGCAAGGCCAGTTCCAAATCCTGCGCCGCTACCCAGGGGAAATTATAAGAATGTCCGTGCGAAACCCACTGGGTTTCTCGCTTGTTATGAGCGCCTTGATCAAACCAAGATCGATTACCTCCGGGCTCCGCTGGTTCGTCTCCGGAATAATTTTGATGGGTTTGCTGCTGTGGTCCAACCCGGTGAGTTTGCTTGGCACTGCCTTCGTGCTTTTACTGCTTCTCAACCTACTGGAAGTTTTTGCTTTGGGCTTCACGCTCTGGACCTCTTCGACTCGCAGGCAGGATTTCATGGCGCTTACAGCGCTTCCTGCTTTTTTGTACCTCTGGGTCCTAAGCATCCTGCGCGCCCGCTTCTCTCGCTCGCCCTGGCTACGCGTAAGATCCATGCCGCTATCTCCAGGATTGAATGAAACTGCAACAGCCTCGCAATAAGTTCCTTGCGCCCCTTTACACACAATCTCGATATGCAGCTCTTCTCCTTCTGTGTGCATTCATTACGCTGTACTCGCTGACCTATAACAGCGTCTTTCGCGTCGACGACGAGCATATTCTCGCCGCGCGCGCACAAAGTCTGTCCTTATGGGGGAAATTCGAAGAACCTCAGGTTGCAGGTAATACTCGCCTGCAAGCTTTGTTGGCCTTTGGCGATGCCGCTACGCAGATCGAGCCGGGGATCTCGCTTATCGGTGCTGGGCTATACCAAGCGGGTATCACATTCGGCACAGGTGGCATGCAACCACTCTTGACGGCGAATATCTATATCACTGCGCTTTGTGTCGTGGCCGTTTTTCTCTCCACTCGAGGGTTGCAATGTGGTCATCGTGCGGCTTTTTGGGGCGCCATTGCCTTCGGCCTGAGCTCGATGGCCTGGCCATACGCCATGACCTTCCTGCGTGATTCGCTCGTAATGCTCATGGCCGGGATCGTGTTCTTGGGCTTAGCTATGGTTCTGTATCAGCATCAGCGCCCTACATGGGAAGGGATAACGCTGATCGCGCTTGGGATCATCGGGGGGTGGTTATCCAAGAACAGCATGTTAGCCATCCTGCCCGCATTGGTTCTGGGGTTGCTCTACGAGGCATGGCGAAGATCGCGGTGGAAGGAGATCGCCATCGCTGTTGGCCTGGGTTTGCCCCTTCTCTTGATCATCGTTAATGTCGTGCCTTCGCATGGACCCCTTGCCCGCTTCAGTCTGGACTACTACACAGGCCTGGCAACGCATTTTTTGGAGGCGATCCAAGCAGGTATGCTTAAAGGCGTGGCGGGACCCTTCTTCAGTCCGTCAAAAAGCATCTTCCTTTATTCCCCTGTGCTGATCCTGATCCCTTGGATCTTTAAAAAGGCCTGGCACAAAGCCCCTGCCTGGAGCATCACTGCGATAACCTTCCCGTTTTTCATTGCGCTGGCGCAAGCGCTCTTCTATGGCGAAGCATGGGGGGGAAGCTTCGGATGGGGTTTACGCTACATGCTGCCTGCTCTTCCGGGTCTTTTTGGATTGCTGGCGTTTGTTTTTGATGAAAGTTCTGATTCAAAGAGTTTAAAGCGAGTATTTGCGGCCTTTGTAACTCTCGGAGCACTGGTCCAATTAAGTGCAAGTGTTACGGACTGGGTTTATCCCTACGCGCAGCTGCGGGAGATGGGGATCAATCCCTACGATCCTGGATCTGCCTGGTCGCTGCGAACGCTTGCCATCCCCTTCCAACTTTTAGCCCTCTTGGATTTGAGCCAATGGAATGTGGCATGGTTGCGAACTGCAGCCACGACTCCGTCGGCGTTCTTCATACCCTTGAGTTCGTTGCTAATGTTCATCCTGTTTGCGCTGATCACGGCAAAATCCGCAGAGAGGCCTTCCATCGTCGTTCGAGTGGGGTTTGCAATGGTGTTCGCCTTATCCGTGCTGATGCCTATCCTTCACACCGCGACCTTACTTGCGCAAGATCCTTACTGGGGGAAAGATGTGATCTCGTATCAGCAAGGTTTCACGATCCTTCAGGAAGGGACAACCGAGCAGGACATCGTCCTCGTGGATGCTTATGGCACCCCTTTATGGAATGTCATGATGAATCAATGGGATCGGCCTAATCCGTGGGTATCCTTGCCCTACGAAATACTCACGCCGGGAGAAGGCCCTGAACATGCTGTTTCGGGTTTTGGGATTGACTCTCGCTACCTATCAGGCAGTGAAGAAATTGGAG
>JBFFMI010000196.1:0-4907 GCA_041554155.1 Anaerolineales bacterium | reverse complement strand
GAGCACAGGCCGAAACCTACGGGGAAGCGCTTGATCTTGACCACCGCCACCCCTATATGTGGGCCTGGAAGCCCCATTACTACAGCCCGGGTAGGTCATACTATAACTTCCCCTATGCCTTCGGGTTGTTATTCGGCCTGGGCTTGTATTCGATATATAAGGAGCGGGGAGCGGCGTTTGTGCCAGAGTACGAGGATCTCCTGCGCAGCACAGGCCAGGGGACGGCGGAAGAACTGGCGGCAAGGTTTGGGATGGATATCACATCGCTCGCGTTCTGGCGTAAGAGCATGGCCATTGTTGAGCAGCGGATCGAGCAATATTGCGCGCTCTAGATTGCGTATAGACACAAAAGTATTGCGTGTTTTGCTGCAGGAAGTTGTGAGAAGAGCATGACCTCAAAACCAAGCGAGTTTCGGAGAAAAAACGGGCGGGCGTTCAGTGCACTTCGACCGATCAGCTTTCAAACTGGGTTCTCAGCTTATCCGGAAGGCTCTGTCCTGATAAAGCAAGGGAATACACATGTGCTCTGCAATGTCAGCGTGGAACAAGGAGTACCTGCATGGATGGTGGCACAAAACCTTAAGGGAGGATGGATCACTGCAGAATATGCCATGCTGCCACGTGCAACCCATCAACGCAGTCCACGTGAGACGAGCCGCCCCAATAGCCGCAGTCAGGAAATACGCAGGCTCATCGGGAGATCGTTACGGGCCGGGTTCCATCTCGATCTACTTCCGGAGATCACTTGCACTGTTGATTGTGATGTTTTGCAAGCTGATGGTGGAACTCGCACTGCAGCAGTCACCGGTGGTTATGTGGCAATGCTCCTGGCACTATCGCATTCCTTGCCAGGTGATCGGAAGCTGTCTGACGTCGTGATCTCTCAAATCGCTGCAGTGAGCGTGGGCTTGCAACAAGGGCAAATCCTGCTAGATCTGGATTACGATGAAGACAGGGCTGTAGACGCAGATGTAAATATCGTGATGGACAATGCAGATGCCTTTATAGAAATTCAGGGTACTGCCGAAAAGGGTAGTATCCCCCGGACAGTGTTTGATTCCATACTCGATAGCGCACAATCAGGTATAGAACAGCTTTTTGAGGCTCAGCTTGTTTGCCTTGCAGCACAAGGAATTGAATTTGATAGCTAGCTAGTTAGGAAATCTGTTGAAACCCAGTAAATCCATCTACCAAGATCCTTTCGGGTGAAAGGAAAAGGGTGAGGAAAGGGCGCATCGGATGATGCGCCCCTGTACTAATCCCCGATATTACCTATTAGATATCATCATCATCATCGTCGTCGAAGAGGTCTTCGTCAATATCGTCAAATCCGTCATCTTCGAAGGCCCAATCCAATTCGATGGGATTGGTATCTAGAACTTCGAGGAAGGCTCCACAGCCAGGGCAGGTGACGCGTTGACCTTGCTTGGCTGCTTTACCGAGACCAACTTCAGAGTCGCACTCAGGGCAGAACCCTTTTGCCATCCGAATCCTCCTTAAGGGTCGTTAAACTGTTTGGAAGTTTACGGAGGGAGTGTTGAAAGATGGTCTAAAACACATACAAGATTTGTACAAAAACGGCTTTATTCATACAAGAATTGTGGAATCAGCGATGGGTGTCAAATAAATAGCCAACCCCGGGGAGTGTATGAATAAAAATTGGTTCAGCCGGGTTGGGTTCGACTTTTGCGCGAACCCTGCTGATGAGGCCTCTCACCAACTCCTTGCTGCCACTTTCACCGTACCCCCAGACGCGATCAACGATCACGTCGGGAGGGATCACCTGGCCGGGATGGGTCATGAGTAGGTAAAGCAAGCGGAATTCCAGTTGGGTTAGGTAGCAGGCAATCTCGTCTTTTACCGTCACGGTCCTGGAAGCGGGGTTTAAAACGATCCCCCCCAGGTCGATGAGGGGTAGCAGGTTGACAGCAGCGGATTGAGATCGACGGAGCAGGGTTTGAACGTAAGCCGTTAAAAGCTTTGGTCCGATGGGCAAGTGCAGGGCCAGATCTGCCCCAGCCTGCAGGAAGCCCGCCTCCAGGTCCTCGTCGAATTGATCGAAGAAGACGATGATGGGGGCTGTGCCTAAGCGGCGGATCTCGCCAATGCTATTGAGATCGCCCACCTCGGAAGCCTTGATAATAACGAGTTCTGCGGGTCGGTCTCCCCAGCGTCTAGCAACCAGATCTGGTGAACCCCGAAAACTGAGTTCCAAGCCCAATCTGCGTAGCACGAATGATAAGTAGTCATTCAAATCACTATCATCACAGACGACAATGGCATGCATGGATCGTTCCTCCCACAAGGTGTGGATTTCGCGACGCGACTGATCCCTCAAGCGCTCCGCAGGAAGACTATTCCTAGGTACACCATAAAAAATCCTGTCAGAATGATCAGCGTTTGATAGCGTTGATCCGTCAAGAAGCGGCTACCGGCGCTTGTCGTTACGCTCAGGGCTGTGTCCCAGGCGAAGTCGGCGCTGATGTGACCGAGGTAAAAAACACCAACGGCCAGGAGGCTCAATTCTCGCGCTTGCGCCAGGTATCCGGCAGCAACAGTGACCCACCAGGTGTACCAGAAAGGGTTGGAGACAGTTGTACCAATCCCAAGAAGGAACATGGACGATAATGTGCGTTCATTAGAGGAAGACTGGCCTTGAGGTAATCGCATCGTGCCACGCACAACAGCCAGTAAGTAGCTCATACCGATGAAGAGAAGTAGGATCCCACCGGCGATGGCAATAATCCTTCGAGCGAGCGGGCTGGCCAACCCCATCATAAGACCCATTCCCAGGAGAATGACCACAATGAGTTCTAGAAAGCTGTGACCCAGCGCCACCAGCGGACCTACGCGCCATCCTTGTCTTGGTGACTCTGAAACGATCGCCGCCATGACGGGGCCAGGGGATACGACGGCGCCGATGGAGACGAGGAAGGAGAAGATGAAGATGGCCGGCAAACTATCGTTAGGCATCACGCAACCTGTTTAGCGCTGGGAAGATGGGTAGTATTCTAGCTGAGGGGCAAGGATTTGCAGAGGGGTTAACTTGCTTTCACGAAGCGACTTAAATCCGGGTATACCAGGTTTCCACGGTTTTCACGCTGGAGGGCGGGACGGTTTGCAGCTTCGAAATTGCGATGCACTTCACGTAGAGCGCGGACCTGCCAGGCGGGAGGATCTTGTGAAAAGACCGCCAGGCTGACGGTGAAAGCTCCCGGGATCAGGAGCAAGGTCTCCCCGGAGTCTGTTTTGGTGGCAAACATACGTCCATCGGGTGAGGTTTCATCTGCGGCACCGAAAGTGCCCAGCAACCCCATGGCTTCTTCCGCTGCTGCAGGCATATCACCCTCAACGAAGATACGATCTCGATTGTTAATGTCATACAAGCCCACACTGAAGCAAGCAGCTTCATTCAGCTGGAGCAAGAAACGGGTTTTGCCCTCCTCAAGAACGATTTGCCATCGATCGCTGTCGGGGTATTTCTCGCGCAGGCGCAGCGCAACCTCACGCTGCTCCATATAGTGGCGATAGATCGCCCTGTACTGTGATGCGTTTATGCGCCCCTGCTGGAAATCTTGCTCCAGTCGAGCGATCTTCTGATCAAGAGCCGCCAGACGTTTACGAAGCTCTGGATCCTCAATTTCATCGATGCGGGGGGCTTCTATGACATCGGAACCGGCTGCGACGGTCTCAAGCTCTGGTGGCGCCTGGGTGGTCTCCGGCTCGGCTTCCACTTCCTCGCTCACGCCTTCGAGGAAGGGTGATGCCTGGATCCCGCCCATCTCATCGAGCTTGCGCTGCTGTTCGCGTAACAGCTCACGCACTGCGCGTAGCTGGCCGGCGCTGATCAAGCCATCACAGAAGGCAACAGCAGCTGAAAGCAAACGATCTTGAGCACGTTCTAGACGCTCAAGCGCAGCAAGATATTCTGAATCACCATTCGCCGCCGGTTTGGCTTTCGAACGCTTAGAAGGCATCTTTGTATCCGCCTCCTTTTGCGCCATACGAGTTTCGGCGGCTGCGCCAGATTCTCTCCCCATTGGGTTGAATCATAGCATGCCCGATTTCAATAAGGGCAGAGGAAAGATGTACCACTGCTTTAACACGTAATCAACACTCCAATAGATGACAGACCTCTTCGGGTCGAAGGGAGTGGGGTATACTGATGCACTCCAGAGTGCAATTACTATGCCCTGCTGAGAACCCTTCCGGAGGGTGAAATCACCGCAATGACCAAAGCTCATATCATTACACCCCTCGCCATTTTCACGTTAAGTCTTGTCTCGTGTGGGACTGATTCAACGGTACCAGGCGATAATCGATCGAGCCAGGATGTTCTAGGGACGGCCCAGGCGCGGGCAGAAGCAACCCGCGCGGCCACATTTCAAACCCCACCGCCAACGCCGATTACACCATCCCCCACGCCTCCGGCAGTCACAGAGACAATTGCACCGACGGTAACCCCCACACCTTCGACGCCGATAGTAGTTGCTGATTACAATGCATATGTGCGATCAGGACCCGATGAGACCTATGAGAGCATCGACTTCCTGCTTCAAGGTCAGCGAGCGGCGATCCTGGGGATGTTTGAGAATGAGCTTACCGGAACCTGGTGGTATGTTGACCGCATCGACGAGGGCAAGGATGGCTGGGTCTGGAGTGGCGCGGTAACAGTGTCTGGCGATCTCTTCAGCGTACCCGTGCTCGAAGCGCCGCCTCAATAAATACTTAAAAAAAGAAGCGCGCAGGGCAACCCCCACGCGCCTTATTGATTCTAAATGAGGGGTGTTCAACCTCCAAATTGGATGCCCTGGGCTAGTGGTAGATCAGGGGACCAATTGATCGTGTTGGTCTGCCTGCGCATATAAGCTTTCCATGAATCAGAACCTGATTCGCGTCCGCCGCCG
>JBFFMI010000195.1:0-4946 GCA_041554155.1 Anaerolineales bacterium | reverse complement strand
CCGGCAGCCAGATTGATTGCGGCTGCGCGCATCCGAATCATATATGCGCGATTGTTGCGCTTAAGTGCCCGCCTGGGGGAACCAAGGGAACCGGCCGCGACACCGATTGAATTCCTGTCCCGTCTGGAGAAGGTCTTTCCGGCTTCAAGGGACGAACTGGAAAGTATCACGAATGCATACCTGCGGGTGCGCTACGGCGAGCTGCCTGAGTCACGCGATCAAGTTGAAGCGGTTGAATCTGCTTGGAGTGTCGTGCGCAGAAGGGGGCGTTCAGCCTAGCGCATCGTTCAGCCAGCAGAGAATCTAAAACGCGCCCTGGCTTTGGGCGCGTTTTTGGTCTTCATCTGAAACCGCGATATTAGGTGTGGACGAAATCCTGTAACTCTCTTCGGGCACCGGGCTGGCGCAGACGTCGCAAAGCTTGGGCTTCGATCTGGCGCACTCGTTCGCGAGTGATACCCATCTTTTCCCCGATCTCCTTAAGCGTGTGAACCTTGCCGCTTTCTAGTCCATAGCGCAACCGCAGGACCAGCGCCTCTCGATGTGGAAGTGATTCGAGCATTGCGTGAACCCGTTCTTCAAGGATGTCCTTAACGGTGATTTCTTCGGGGGCAGGTGCTTCTTCGTCTTCAATGAAATCGCCGATAACGGCATCGCTATCGTGCTCGGTTGGTTTCTCAAGCGATACCGGACGCTGGGCAACACGCAACATATAATCGACATCTTCAGGCGTGACGCCAAGCGATATTGCCATCTCCTCGCGATTCGGTTCGCGTCCCAAGTCCTGGATGAGACGGTGGCGATTGCGTAACAGGCGGTTGATCCGGTCGCCCATATGCACCGGAATTCGGATGGTCCGCCCATGATCGGCTACGAGCCGAGTTACTGCCTGGCGGATCCACCAGGTCGCGTAGGTTGAGAACTTATGGCCGCGCCGGTAATCAAATTTTTTCACAGCACGCATCAGGCCGACATGACCTTCCTGGATCAGATCCAGCAAGGGGACTCCGCGGCCGATGTACTTCTTGGCAACGCTGATAACCAGCCGAGAGTTGGCCATAATGAGATGTTCCCGGGCTGCCATACCATCCTCGATCGTGGCTTCGATCTTGTTGCGGTCGCCGTTTGGTAGTCGTCCGAGGGCTAGATTCGTACGCATCTTTCGACCACGCTCGATGCGTTTGGAAAGCTCGACCTCTTCGTCACGCGTCAGCAATGGCACGCGTCCGACCTGGCTGAGATAAAGCCCAACGCTATCGCCGGTATCAACGGCATCAAAAGCGCTCACTTCCGCCAGGTTCTCTTCCTCAGTTTCGGCTTCGGATGGGGTATTGTCCGATTTCAATTCCTCACGACGGGTGGTTAATTCATCGTCGTCGAGGAATTCTATTCCGGCCGCAAGCAGCGTGTCATAAACCTTCTCAATGACGGGGAGAGAGGCTTCGGACTCAGGGAAGTGCTGTAAAACGTCGTCAATGGTGATAAACCCTTGCTCTTCACCCAACTGCAGCAAGTTCTTAACGCCCTGTTGTTCTTCATCTGTCATATCGAGCGATTTGAGCTCAATACTTATGTTTTTCTCTTGATCAGCCATATTCCATCCACTGCACACACAGACCCATCTCAACGAACCAATCTCTGGGAGATCGGTATCCCATCTTGACTTCTTTTCACAAGTGATCCCTTGGCGGGGGGTGTGCGTTTAAATTTCCACTTGGTCGTGGTTAGTATCTAATATCATACAACAGAAGACTTAACGAATCCTTAATCTATCCGGCGGGTTCCCCACCACTATCCTTCGGCTACCCTACGCCTCTCGGGTGCCAAAGGGGAACGTGGCAGGCCTTACATTATGTCTACTCCTGACCACGATGCCCAGTTCAAGGCTGCTTCTGCATGCAGAAGGTGTTCTCAAGCACTGGAAGGCGCAACTTTGGATTGAAGCTGTGATGGATTTACAAGGGAGCTGAGGAAGCCGCAACCGTGGATAATCCAGCGCACTTGGCGCATCGTATAGAATAGTAGCATAGGAAATGATTAAGTAAAGGAGCAATGCACCTATGCCAATGACAGAAAAAGATCGCAAAAGGGGACGTCGTCAGCGACGCCAGAAACGAATCCGTTCCTTGAAGCAGCGCTATGCGGAAGCCAAGGACAAGAAATCCCGTGACATTATCGCCGAGAAGATACGGCGTTACGAGCCAGGATGGGTTGCAAGCGAGGATATCGCCCCGTAGGCTGTGTTGTCCGATCTCTATCCCCATAGGACCATTGAGGAGTTCCAGAGACATGACCGATCCTAATGCACGACCCGAGCGCCTGATCGTTGTCTCCAACCGCTTGTCGGTGACGGTTAAGCGGATGGACAAAGGGTATTCCTACACCCCGAGTGTGGGTGGGCTCGCGACGTCATTGAATGCATTGAGATCGGATATCGAGATGCTCTGGCTGGGGACACCTGGCGTAAATATTGACGATCCAGCCGAACAAGCGAATGTGAGTAAGGAGCTGAGAGCTGATTTCGACAGCATCCCGGTTTTCCTTGACCAGGGGTTGTTTGACGCATACTACAACGGTTTCAGCAATGGAAGTCTGTGGCCGCTTTTCCATTACTTCCCGCAGTACGCTCATTATGACTCTGAAGAATGGAGCGCTTACCAGACGGTTAATCAGCAGTTCAGTGAGGCGGTCCTTTCGGTAGCGAAACCGACAGACAGCATCTGGGTACACGACTATCACTTGATGCTTTTGCCGGAGCTACTTCATGCGGCCTTGCCCGATGCGACCATTGGTTACTTCTTACATATCCCCTTCCCTTCCTATGAGATTTTTCGTATGTTGCCTTGGCGTGAAGAAATCCTAAAGGGCGTGACCGGTGCTGACCTGATTGGATTCCATACCTATGGATATGCGCGGCACTTCCTGAGCAGTTTGCTGCGAATCCTCGGGGTAGAACAGGAATTCGGGTGGGTGACTCGTGCGGATCGGAGGATCAAAGTAGACACATTCCCCCTCGGTGTTGACGTAACACGGTTCGAGCAAGCGGGGGAATCGGCTGGTGTAAAAGTAGAACGAGATGAGCTTCAAGACCAGGTGGGTGATCGTAAAGTGATCCTCTCCGTCGACCGTCTTGATTTCACCAAGGGCATTCTCGAGCGGCTGCGGGCATTCGAAAATTTCCTTCGGCATAATGAAGACTGGCACGGCAAGGTGCAATTAATCTCATTGCTGGTGCCATCAAGGACACGTGTACCTGAGTATCAAACCCTAAAGAGCCAGGTGGACGAGCTGATTGGGAAGGTAAATGGAGAGTTTGGTCAACCGGGTTGGACCCCAATCACATACCTCTACCGCTCGCTCCCATTCGAGCAACTGATAGCCCTATACTTGATCGCAGATATCGCCCTGGTAACACCACTGCGGGACGGGATGAACCTGGTCGCCAAGGAGTACCTGGCCGCACGCCCGGATGGGACAGGGGTATTGGTGCTGAGTGAGACGGCTGGTGCAGCGGAAGAGCTTGGTGAGGCGATTATCGTCAACCCGCATGATGAAGAAGAGATGGTGGAGGGCTTGCGTCAGGCGCTTACCATGTCGCTGGACGAGCAGCGCCATCGGAACCTGGTGATGCGCCGGCGGTTAGCGCGCTACGATACCATGCGCTGGGCCAGAGATTTTATGCAGGAGCTGAAATCTTTGCGTGAAGCCCGTAATTTGCGTTTACCGCGCAGGATGAGCGGGAAAACCCCGGCTGAACTCGTCGACAAGTATCGCGAGGCCAAGCGCCGCCTCTTTCTCCTGGATTATGACGGCACATTGGTTCCCTTTGCCGCGACACCGGAAGGTGCCAGTCCGGATTCGGAATTGATCGCCTTGCTCAAGGATCTTGCCAAGGATTCAAAAAACACGTTGGTCGCGATCAGCGGCCGAGACTCAAACACATTAGAGCGGTGGCTGGGAGACGTCGGCATTAATCTTGTAGCTGAACACGGCGCGCATATCCGCTTGGCCGGAAAAGACGAGTGGGAGAACACGGTGCAGGGGGTTGAAGAAGGCTGGAAGGAGAAACTGCGGCCGGTTTTTGATGTGTTCGTTGACCGCACGCCAGGTTCATTGTTGGAGGAAAAGGGTGCCGCCCTCGTTTGGCATTACCGGCGGTCAGAACCCGGGCTAGGCTCTCAGCGGGCGGCCGAGTTGACCGAGGCGTTGGAAGGATATGTTGCCAACACATCGTTGCATATCCTACAAGGCCACAAGGTGGTGGAGGTCAAACCCAGCAGCGTGAGCAAGGGACGCGCGGCACAACCGTGGATCCAGGCAGAGGAGCGATTCGATTTTATCTTCGCAGTCGGTGACGATGTGACCGATGAAGCGCTGTTTGAAGTCGTACCAGAGGATCAGTGGACCGTGAAAGTCGGGGTACCGGAGACTTCGCAAGCAAAATTCTTCGTCTCCAACCCGGATGAGGTACGAGCGTTGTTGCGTTCCCTATCGGCATAAGCTTACTGCTTCCACAGGCTTCCCGGCATGCCTCTAATGGGCATGGGGGAAAGTTAGGCCTGGAGGGAAGCTGGAGAACAAGCAAACCATCCCCACGAAACATCAACCGATCAGACCCTGAAATTGGCCCCATGAAATCAGATCCTGGGGCCTGATTCATCTAAGAAGAACCCGGGGTTTCGCATTTATTTCAAACAGCGCTGCTACAGGCAAAATGAGAAAAGCGGTCCAGATGGACCGCTTCCTTTCCTTGGAGCCCCTCTCAACGAGATTAGATCAGCCCGATTGATCGCTGGCTAATTGAATGTTGAGAGTCCGCATATCCCACTTGCGCTGCAATGCGTATTGTTACACCTCCGCAGGTTTTGTAGTCCGGGGTCCATTTCTATGCTGGGTAGGTTTGGAAGCCAATGTAGTCGTCATTCGATAGCGTGCTTCAGCGGCGG
>JBFFMI010000194.1:0-4973 GCA_041554155.1 Anaerolineales bacterium | reverse complement strand
TTAACCCACGGCGGGCCCCCAAGCTTGTAAGTCCCACCACGCCGGTCTAATATAAAACAGAAAACCATGCACTCATGCCACCGGAAAAGCTATGAGGTTTATGAAGATGCCCACAATGGCCATTCTGCACGCGTTCGGACTTGTTTGTTTGCAGGCCTTCGTGGACTAAATCATAGCGGATCACCACTTGGCACACGCAATCCCGGATCCAGGATCTGATCCATTAATGGAGAGCAGGGAAGATGAGTAATCAACCAGAGGAATGGGCTCAGTTTTTTAACGCGCATGCTGTGAAGTATCACGAAGAACCCTTCACGAAAGCTACCGGGGAAGAATTGAAGTTCATCCTTGAGGAGTTATCGCTTCCAGAAGGGAGCAAGATACTCGATGTTGGTTGCGGGACCGGGCGCCACGCTGTGGAGTTGGCGAAGCATGGTTACAAGGTGCTTGGCGTCGACATTTCCGAAGGGATGCTGGAAGAAGCCCGCAGGCTTGCAGAGAAGGCAGGGGTCCAGGTCGAATGGCTGCAGAGTGATGCCACGCAGATGGAGCTTGAGCAACAGTTCGATGCGGCCATCTGCTTGTGTGAGGGTGCGTTTGGCCTGCTCAATTCAGGGGATGATCCACTCACCCATGAACTGAACATATTGAAGCGTATCCACCGCGCGCTGTACCCAGGCGCCAAGTTGATCCTCACGGCACCCAATGGGTTGCGCAAGATACGGCATGCAACCAAAGAACAGGTGGAGCTAGGTGAGTTTGACCCGGGCACGATTACAGAAAGTTTTAAACTACCGATTGAGACGGATCACGGGGATCAGGAGATCGCGCTGCGGGAACGTGGATTTGTTCCATCCGAACTTCGTTTGATGTTCACGATCGCCGGTTTCGCAGTGGATGCTGTCTACGGTGGAACCGCCGGGGCATGGGATCGTGCGCCGGTCGGTTTGGACGAGATGGAAGTGATGGTGATCAGTACCCGACAGGAGGATGGATGAGACGAATTATCGTTAGCTATAAAGTCAAATCAGATCGGGCGGAAGAAAATGCCAAACTGATCGAAGCTGTCTTTGCTGAACTGAATGAGACCCAGCCGGTAGGCTTACGCTACGCCTCTTTCCAGGCAGAGGATGGATTAACATTTTTCCACTTCGCATCTATCGAGACAGCCGGGCGAGGTAATCCCCTTGATGAATCACCGGCCTTCGCTCGCTTTCAAGAAGGCATACGAGAGCGGTGTGAAATTCTCCCGCAAGCGATCACGCTGAACGGAATTGGGTCGTATCGGCTATTCGAAGATTGACGTCCAGATTCATTCAGCACTTGTTGATGCGCAGGTTAGATGTATGCGTAAAGCCTGTTTACCGAAATTCCTTGCAGGGGGGAATGTGATCGATCATGCATGCGTCACCGAAAAACCCCCTGGATGTTGGGTTGTGTCATGAACGGATCCAATTCTCAATAGCAACCTTGATCTCATCCACGCTGATGGTGGCTCCCCGGGCCGGTTCTGAATTGCCCCCGCATTGTGAATGGTTTTCACTGGAGGAACGGTCGAATTATTACCTTCGAGGCCATCCTCGCCAGGCGCGTTAAACCACTGCTCCCCAGCATTCATCTATGAGATTTGACCGCCTTCAGTTGCAGATACGCATTAACCGAAGACAAACGGAGCAATGCGAACGGATCACACATCGGTGCTCGCCCGGGGAGTCTTGATCCGCTGCTGCTACCATAAAGCCGAGCGGTATAAACCCTGAGGGCAGGCAGGTTTCTGGCCCAGCCGGGTGTAGATGTTGGTGGTTTTCATTCTCGGTGCTGTGGTATCTCAATCGCTTGCATTTTCAGGGGAGTCATCCGCTTCATCGCTTGTCTCCGGGGCTGATTCAGCCGGCGTCTTACCCCCGAACAATTCGCGGGCGCCATCGAAGAAACGGCCCAGGTCGATCTTCTCAACATTGCCTTGCCGGCGGTTCTCCAGGTGGTCGCGTAACTCGGGCATGATAGCAGCCCAGAAGAAGACATTCACAATGACAGCATACAGGAACGGGATCCAGGTGCCCTGGCGCAGGATTACCCATATCAGAAGCATCGGGATGCTGCCGATCCACATGATGAACATGTCACCCACCAATAATCCGAGGGCCATCCCGGCCAGCGTGGTCCCCGGGATCGCCACCCAATCCAGCACGAGCAAACCGCCATAGAGCGGTGAGAGGCCACGCCCACCTTTGAACTTGTAGTACACCGGGAAGTTATGCCCCACCACGGCCGCAGCCGCAGTGAGCCAATAGAGCTCAGTCCCTGGGTAAAGCTGTTGGATTGCCAGTGTGGGTAAGGCAGCCTTAAGCATGTCGAGGATGCTGACCAGGCAGCCAGCTTTCGGGCCTTTGCGGAACGCCAAACTGGTCGCGCTTACCGATTTCATGCGAAATACTGGACCATCCTCGACCGGTTGAATCTCGGTTACGCTGAGATCCTCGCCGGGTGCAAACCAGCGGCCCAGGATACGGGTGAATGAGATCGCGCCCGAGGAATATCCCAGAATAAGGGCAAACAGCAGTGAAAGAACGTTCATACACGCTCATCCATGAGTAGAGTTTCTCCCCTTTATACATCCATAATCATTAGCGCGCCGCGTTTCATGCCTGAATACTTCCCGATGGTTTATGATTATCGTGCAGAAAAGTCGTTGAAGAAATTAATTTGCATTGAACATGGTTATCGAAGCCGTGGAATGCATTGTAGCTGATAGTGGAGAGTGTGACGATGGCTTCCCTCATAGTCTTCTCGGACCAAATAGGATAAACTTGGTCAGTAATAGGACCCTTCGACTTACACATTCCGGAGACAAATGATGGCAGAACAAGGTTTTTTGGTCATCGCCGATATCACGGGCTATACCGCTTTTCTCAGTGGTACAGAATTGGAACATGCTCAGGACAGTCTGCGAAGCCTGCTCGAGCTGCTGGTCAACAATACCAGAGATCCGTTACGTATCTCACGGCTGGAAGGCGATGCGGTGATCAGCTTCGCACTGGATGACAGTTTCATTCAGAGTCAGACCCTGGTTGAGAATTTAGAAACGACCTACGTCGCCTTTCGCCTGGCTCAGCAGCATATGCAGCTCAATACCACCTGTCCTTGCAAGGCGTGCCAGAACATCCCTAACCTGGATCTGAAATTCATCATCCACTATGGCGAGTTTATGCTCCAGGATATCGGCCCTTATAAAGAGCTGATCGGACCCGAGGTTAACCTCACCCATCGCCTGGCGAAGAATTCGATCACGGAATCGACGGAGATCAAGGCCTATGCAGCCTTCACGGAGGCAGCGATCGAAGCGCTTGCGATTGAGGGATTATCCAAGCACCTGATTATCCATCAGCAGGCTGATGAATACCTGGATCAGCTGCCCTTGTATGTCCAGGACCTGCATATGGTCTGGGAGGAGAATCGCGATCGTCACAGCATACTGGTTGAACCAGAGCAAGCGCTGGTGGTGGTTGAGGAGGAATTTCCGATCTCCCCGATGCTTCTCTGGGATTACCTCACCAGTCCGGAATACCGCGCCGTGTTGAACCAGGCCGATCCTGTGGATGTGCAGGAAACCACGGAAGGGCGCATCAATAAAGGCAGTATCTATGTTTGTGTACATGGCGATTACAATATCCATCAAGCCATCGTCGATTGGCACCCTTTTGATTACTTCACCATTCAAGTAGATGGAGGGATGCCTGGTACGAGCAACCTCCTGACCACGCATTTGTTGCCCTCTGCCTCTGGCACAAAGGTTCTTGCAGCGATCGGACACTCAAGTGGACCCGAGCAGATCCGCCAGCAGTGGGACGAGATGACGCTTCAGCAAGCCCCCGAACTGATCCGCGAGGGTTGTGTAAAACTGCAGGAGCGGATCCAGGATGATCTGGCCAAGGGTGTGATCGTACAACCAGGGGCGTCCTCAATTTCTCATGAACTCATCGAAGCCGCAGTAACCACAGCACTAACGGACCCTGCAGCCTGATCGCATTGGACGGATCAATCACGAATGCACGATGCTAGCCGTACCGCATAAACGCAACTAAGGCTTGTTGTGGTTCACCCAGTTGATCTCGATGATCGGGGATTGGGCGATGTTTACCGCGCTTCCGTTCTTCGTTTATCAAATCACGGGCTCTGTCCTGGCGACCGGTGTCAGGTTCATGATCCAGGTGGTCCCGTCGCTCATGCTTGGATCGGTGGCTGGTGTCGTGGTCGATCGCTGGGATCCTCTCAAAGATCTCGAAGAACGGCGCAAATCATACTAAAGTTGTCATAAATAAGGAGCACCGGCGTGTTTGCGAGGGGGGGCCATGCCTTGCTTTACGACCAACCTGTTCGCTTCTTATGTGGGGATCCGCAAAGAACGCGTCCACCGGAAGCTCAAAGCCTGGTACAGGCAAGGACGCAGCCTCTATAGGGCATTCCGAACGCCACGGGTGAATTTGAGCTGTTCCGGGGGGTACTAAAGAACGCGCTCGAGAAGGCGCGTGACAATCCAGATGACGATCGGCAGCAACATCGTTGAACCAAAGCCACGCAGGGTGCGCGGATCCCAGGGCCAGGTCGAGATTTTCTCGAGCATCTCCCGCTCGGTCATCAAGGCGGCGATGGCGTCCTTGGTGCCGGCCATTTCGGTGTAATCCTCAACCCTGACCTTGTGATGCAAGCGCTTGCTGGCAGCCAGGATGAGTTGATTCGTCTGTGCCAACTGGCGCTTTTTTTCCTGGTAGAGAAGCCGTTGCATACCCATCAAGGGGGCGATGAATACCACTATGGCCAGTAGCAGGATCGAAACGGTAAAGATGCTATCCGGTAGCGAGCTAAACATCTGCTCCGGGGTGGTGAGATAAATCAGGATTAATGCCAGTATCACTCCCCCACCAGTTCGAGCCGTGAGGGTCGAGAATGCGTGGGCAGGATCAAGGTCAAAT
>JBFFMI010000193.1:0-5016 GCA_041554155.1 Anaerolineales bacterium | reverse complement strand
TATCGCCTTGTTGAAGCGAATGAGGCCTTGCTGGCACTCAAGCATAGTCGCATTAACGGCGCAGGAGTGTTGATCCCATGATACGTTTAGGCACCTCTGGTTTTTCATATGACGATTGGATCGGCCCGGTCTATCCGGAAGACCTTGCGCGGCGAGATTGGCTGAGATACTACGCTAGGCAATTCGACACGGTAGAACTGAATGTAACTTATTACCGCATTCCTGAATTGAGGATTGTTCATGGTTGGGTGCAAAAGACACCAGAAGAGTTTCTCTTCACCGTTAAAGCGCACCGATCCATTACACATGAGCGTGAAGAGCCCGATTTTGAGGCCTTTCGTAACGCTGTGGGACCCTTGAAAGAGGAGGGTAGATTAGCAACCATCCTGGCGCAATTTCCCCATTCCTTTCATCCAAACCCGAAGAATCGTAGTTATCTGCAAATCCTGCGGGAAGGGTTGATAGACTTGCCGGTTGTTGTTGAGTTCAGGGACAGCCAATGGGTGGGGGAGCAAACATTTTCTCAGCTGGAGCAGCTCCAATTTGGTTTCTGCTGTGTAGATGAGCCCGAGCTACCCGGGCTTATGCCGCCGATCATTCGCAGCACAAGTGATATCGCCTACGTCCGGTTTCACGGTCGGAATGCTGAAAAGTGGTGGCAGCATGATCATGCCTGGGAACGCTATGATTACACGTATCAAGAAGATGAACTGCGAGATTGGGCACCGCGCATCAAATCCCTCAGTACTGAATCGCCGCTGACATTGGTGTATGCCAACAATCACTATCGCGGCCAGAGTGTGGATACGATACGTAGCCTGGAGAAGATACTGGCATCAGCAAGCGATTAACCGAGCTGTTCGAGGACTTTACTCTAAAGGGTTCGCAAAAGCCGAATGGTATAATCACGCTACTTGCAACCCCGCGTGCTTATAACTCGAATCTATCGATTAGTGGGTGGGTGGATTATGTCTGGACATTCAAAATGGTCGACAATCAAACGGAAGAAAGCCGCCAATGATGCGAAACGAGGCGCCATCTTTACGCGCTTAGCGCGTGAGATCGCCATCGCAGCCCGAGAGGGTGGTGGGGATCTAGAAGTCAATTTCGCCTTACGGCTTGCAGTCGACAAAGCCAAGAGCCAGAACATGCCCAAAGACAACATCGATCGGGCGATCCGTCGCGGGACGGGGGAAGATAAAGATGCCGCTGCTCTTGAGCAAATTATGTATGAGGGTTATGCGCCTCACGGTGTGGCGTTGCTCATCGAGGTGGTGACCGATAATCGTAACCGGACAGTTGCGGAAACCCGCCATCTCCTTTCCAAATGGGGGGGCAGCATGGCGGATGCGGGCTCTGTCTCGTGGCAGTTTAAGCGGGCAGCCTATTTTTACCTGGCAGGTGGTGAGCTGGATACAGATGCGATCTTCGACCTGGCGGTGGAAGCGGGTGCTGATGATGTCATCCTTGGTGATGGTGATGTGGAGATCGTTGCACCGGTTGAGCGGTTTAAGATCATCAGCGATGCTTTACGGGAAGCGGGTTATGCGCCAGAAGAAGCCCAGGTACGGATGCTCCCCAATGTTGAAATTGATCTGATAGCCGAGGAAACACTAAAGGTGATGCGGGTGATCGAAGAGCTCGAGGAGATGGATGATGTTCAAAATGTCTTTTCGAACTTGAATGTCAGCGAAGAAGCCGTAGCCTTGCTTGAGGCAGCGTAATCCACGAGCCTATGCTGGTAATTGGCATCGACCCAGGGACAGCGCGCACGGGATTTGGTTTGGTGGAATCATCAAGTTCCGGCGCGCTGAAGCTTATCCATTACGGTGTCATTTCAACCCCGGCCAAGCAACCGATGAGTGAACGTCTGCTTCAATTGCATAGTGAACTGGAGGCACTGCTAACCCGCTACCAGCCGGAAATGGGGGCTGTAGAACAGCTCTTCTTCCAGAAAAACGTCTCTACTGCGATTAGCGTCGGACAGGCTCGTGGGGTTGTTTTGCTGACGCTGGCATCCTCCGGTTTGGCGGTGGATGAGTATTCGCCGCAAGACGTCAAGCAAGCCGTGACGGGGTATGGTGCTGCGGATAAAACCCAGATGCAGCGCATGGTGCAAACGCTGCTTGCAATGGACCAACTACCAAAACCTGATGATGCGGCTGATGCTTTAGCCGTGGCCATCTGTCATATTCAGAGTCATTCCTATCGATCACGGCTGGAGGGAGCCTCATGATCGCTTCGATCCAGGGTCGCGTGCAGAAAGCCGCAGATGGCGAAGTCGTGCTCGAGATCAACGGCCTGGGTTTGCGCATAGCCGTAACACGAACTGTGCTTGACTCCCATCCCGAGGTCGGAAGCACCATCTTTCTCTATACAAAGCTCATCGTCCGAGAAGACTCGCTCACCCTGTATGGTTTCTTAACCACGGAGGAACGGGAACTGTTTGGGACACTGCTGGGAATATCCGGGATCGGTCCCAAACTAGCCCTCACGATCCTCTCCAACCTCTCGCCGGACGTTCTACGCAGCGCAGTTGTCAATAATCAGCCAGAGGTTCTGGCGACGGTCCCGGGTCTTGGCAAGAAAACGGCTGAGAAAGTGATCTTCAACCTGAAGGACACCTTCGCAGCACCATTAAGCCCTGATTACGCCCCTTCCGAATCCGATTCAGAAGTCCTCAGCATCCTGACCACACTGGGATATTCGATGGTTGAGGCGCAATCCGCGATACAGTCAATACCCACCGACTCAGCGGATGACGTGGAAGAACGTGTACGACTGGCGCTGAAATACTTCGCGTAATCCTTGCCTAACCATCGATTATTTCTCGAACGTATACAACACTTCTATTTACTTATACCCAGGGTGTACTTTCAAAGTACTCTGAAGTAATGGGGGCGGTGATGTGTTGCATGGTTCTAAGACCACGGGATTGGGCCAGGTTATTAGAATGTATGGGCATGGTTTCTAGCCTCCACATTGTGAATTGCTGGACAAAATAGAGGGCATCAGGTATGATTTCGAGCGATGCCAGTTTGACCCGGCATCGGCTGCCGGTCGTGCTCAAATCCGTTATTTTTGGCGGAAATTGACACGCCGGTTATACTGTCTAGCGGTATGCAAGAGCTTCATACCCCTGTCTTTCCAGGAGGGCGAATGTCGGATCTGGTAAAGAACCTGTCGAGTGATCTCCAACAACAAATTAAAGATTTTTCACCCGAAGTTGAGCTACGCGACGTCGGGACAGTTCTCGAAGCGGGCGATGGCATCGCCCGCGTATCGGGTCTATCGAATGTGCGAGCACAGGAACTGATCCGTTTTGCGAATGGCACCATGGGTATCGCTTTCAACCTCGAGGAAAAAGAAGTAGGCGTACTCATCATGGGTGAGTTCTCAGAGATCCACGAAGGTATGCTGGTGTACACAACCGGCCGTATCGTCTCGGTCCCTGTTGGTGAGGGGCTTGTGGGGCGCGTGGTCAGTGCACTAGGCCTCCCGCTCGATGGCAAAGGCCCGATTCAATTCGAAGGGTACCGGCCGATCGAGCGCATCGCCCCGGGTGTAGTGGCTCGAAAAGATGTTGATACACCGGTTCAGACCGGTATCAAAGCCATCGACACCATGATACCTATTGGCCGAGGTCAGAGAGAGTTGATCATCGGAGATCGTCAGACAGGGAAAACCGCATTAGCGATCGATACGATTATCAATCAAAAAGGCAAAGACCTGATCTGTATCTATGTGGCAATCGGCCAAAAACGAGCTGCGGTAGCTCGAACGGTGGCCCTACTTGAACGATTTGGTGCAATGGATCACACCGTGGTCGTCATCGCAGCCGCCGATGACCCGGCTGCGCTCCAGTACCTCGCACCCTATGCCGGCTGTGCAATCGGTGAGGAATTTGCCGAACAGGGTAAGGATGCTCTCGTCGTCTATGACGATTTAAGCAAGCACGCCTGGGCTTATCGCCAGGTCTCATTGCTGCTGAGACGTCCACCAGGGCGAGAAGCTTATCCGGGTGATGTGTTCTATCTGCACAGCCGCCTGCTTGAAAGGGCGGTCCGTCTGGCGGATCACTTCGTTATTGTCCCTGAAGCACATGAGGGCGAAGCCGCCGAAAAGGATGCCGTAGACGGGCAACGATATGTGGGCCCACTAGCTCAACACGATGCAAACGAAGCCCTCAAGGCGATGAAAGATTCCAAGAAATATAAAGTCGCCAAGCTTGCAGGGAGTGGCGGTTCTCTGACGGCGCTGCCGATCATCGAAACCTTACTCGGTGACGTTTCTGCATACGTGCCAACCAACGTGATCTCCATCACGGATGGTCAGATCTATCTAGAGAGTGAGCTTTTCAACGCCGGTATTCGTCCGGCGATTAACGCCGGTCTCTCAGTCTCGCGAGTCGGTGGTGATGCGCAGACGAAGGCTATTCGCCAGGTTGCCGGTCGACTTCGACTGGATATGGCCTCATATCGGGAAGTCGCTGCCTTTGCACAATTCGGTTCCGATCTGGACAAAGCAACGCAGGCGCAGTTGAGTCGCGGCCAGCGCCTGCAGGAAATCCTGAAGCAGCTACAGTACCAACCCGTCAGCCTCGAACATGAAGTGGCTGTTCTTTTTGCTGCCACCCAGGGTCTTGCAGACGACGTGGATGTCGATCGGATGAGTGATTGGGAAGGGGCACTCGTTCGCTATCTTGAGACCTCGCACTCGGATATCCTCAAAGATATCCGGGAGAAAAAGCTGCTTACCGACGATAACCAGGCCAAGCTGCGCCAGGCCACCGAGACATTCAACCGCAGCTGGCTGGAGTAGACTGAAATAGGGGAGTAATTGCTCTATGGCATCAGCACGAGAGATGCGGCTCCGGATTCGGAGCGTTGAGAACATCGCCCAGGTCACGCGAGCGCTTCAGGCCGTCAGTGCAAGCCGTGTTCGCAAGGCGGAAGCACGCGTAAAACAGACCCGCCCCTATGCCGATAAAGCCTGGCAAGTACTGCGCCATTTATC
>JBFFMI010000192.1:0-5064 GCA_041554155.1 Anaerolineales bacterium | reverse complement strand
GATCCAGTGATTTCTCACCCGTTTAAGGAAAAGCCTCGTTATAATATCTGATAACACTTCGCTGAATTGGGGCAGATCGCTACCTCAGTATCAGCCCGAACGATCGCCAAAGGATAATTTGAATATGGGTGAAATCCGTGTCAAATTGATGACATGTGCTCGTGTTCCCACTGCACATGGCGAATTCCAATTATGCCTATTTTCCAACAGTCAGGATGATAAGGAGCATTTAGCCTTGGTACATGGAGATGTTGATTCCCAGGAAGACGTCTTCGTGCGCCTTCATTCTGAATGTTTCACCGGCGACGTACTGGGTTCAGAGCGCTGTGACTGTGGCCAGCAACTGGACACCGCCATGAAGAAGATTGGACAGGAGGGGCGCGGCGTCATCGTATACCTCCGTCAGGAAGGCCGAGGGATAGGACTGCTTGATAAACTACGAGCCTACAATCTCCAGGATGAGGGCTATGACACGGTGGAAGCCAACCTGCTACTGGGGCATCACCCAGACGAGCGTGATTACAGCGTAGCTGCCGTTATCCTTAATCACCTTAACCTGCACTCTGTTCGCGTGCTGACCAACAATCCGGAGAAAATCAACGCGCTGAAGAAATCGGGGATCAACGTTACAGGCCGCGTGCCGATACCCGTCAAGGTAACGAAGGATAATGCACAATATCTCGAGACAAAAAGGCAGCGAATGAATCATCTTTTTCTGGAAAATGGCCAGCCTGTCTCGACACCAAAACTCGAGCTAGATGAGCACAGCAATCGCTCCGCTTGATGCACTTCGGGCCGCTCGCAAGTCCACACCGAGCTCGAAAAAACGTCCTTTCATCACACTCTCGTATGCCCAGAGCCTCGATGGGTCACTCGCTCTTCATGCGGGCGAGCCCTATCCAATCAGCGGACATGGCAGCCTCCAACTTACCCATATGTTAAGAGCCGAGCATGATGCCATCCTCGTCGGCATAGGGACTATCCTGGCCGATAACCCGCAACTCAATGTCCGTCTCGCGCCAGGCTCTGACCCGCAAACAATCATCCTGGATAGCCAGCTACGAACCCCTGCGGATAGCAAGGTTTTTGAGAATCCGTCCTCTCCCTGGATAGCGACCACAGCAGCGGAGACCGCAGAGCTCGCTCAAGCACTGCTCGAAAAAGGAGCACGTATTCTAAGCTACCCCAGCGCCGAGAGGGCAAAAATCCCACTGGATAATATGCTCTTTGATCTCTTCAACTCGGGGATTCGATCCTTGATGGTTGAAGGCGGGGCTGAAGTCATCCGCAGCTTTATTCAACATCAGTTGGTGGATTGGATCATGCTTACCATTGCCCCAAAGATCCTCGCTGGTCTCCCAGCCATCTCCAGCGATGGCCACGTGTTAGCCCATGGACCTATCACGCTCCAAGATCCAGGCTGGCAGCGCATCGATGATGATGTCATTGTATGGGGATTACCGCGCTGGGATGTGAAATGAAACGTCAATTCCTTCTATTTACCGGACCAGGGACGGTTGCTGTGCAAGAGGAATCGCTGCCTGCCCTCACTCCAGGTCAATGCCTGATCCAGGCAGAATCCTCAGCGATCAGCCCGGGAACTGAATTGCTTATTTATCGTGGTCAGGCACCACGTACATTAGCAGCCGATTCAACAATCACGGCACTGCAGGGTCAGCTGGATTACCCTCTGCGGTATGGCTATTCCCTTGTAGGCAAGGTGGTCGAATTGGGATCCGATGTGGATCCATACTGGTTAAACCGCAGGGTGCTCGCATTCCACCCGCACGCCAATTATGCCATTGCCCGCCCCGAGCAGGTGGTCGATCTAGATCCAGCCATCGACCCCAATGATGCAGTCTTTCTCCCCAACATGGAAACGGCTGTGAACTTTCTTCACGATGGCGCTCCCCTGTTTGGTGATCAGGTAGTTGTGATTGGCCAGGGCCTCGTCGGGTTGCTAACAACTGCGCTGCTAAAGCGAATCGCTCCATCTATGCTCCTGAGTCTGGATCCAGTGGCCTTTCGACGCACGTGGTCTGAAAAGATGGGGGCTGATTTTGCCTACGACCCGCAGGATCCCGAGGATTATAGACTTCTGGCGGATCGACTGGATCTCCCCGATGTCGGCGCTGACCTCTGCTTCGAGTTATCCGGTCAACCAGCTGGTCTCGATCAAGCCATAAAATTGACGCGCTTTTCGGGCAGGATCATCGTGGGATCGTGGTACGGGGATCGCCAAGCCAGTGTGGATTTAGGAAGCCGCTTCCACCGCAATCGGATCGAGATCATCAGCAGCCAGGTGAGCAGCCTGAAACCAGCGCTGAGTGCCCGCTGGCCAAAAGAAAGACGATTATCATTCGCACGAGATCTCCTTGCAGAGGTAAAACCTCAGCGGCTGATCACGCATTCGTTTTCATTACAAGAAGCTCAGAAGGGGTACACCATGCTGGACGAATCCCCTGAAAAAGCACTCGCGGTTGTGTTTGAGTATGGTACTCAGTCGACATGATCCGGATCAGGCTTCTTGTGTAGAACGCTTTCACCGGGCTTGGCGCCTTAACAACCTGATGCGTATCCAGCAATTGGAGCGAGCTACCGGGCGATTTGGGGGTGAACTCAGTAATGTATCAAATCTCACCAAGTCCATTCGTCTGCCGCGAGGCACGGGTGCCAGCCTCCGGCACTGGGTTAGCAAATTACTTCTGATTAGCGATCATAAGATCAGTCTCATAGGATGTTATGCCTTACAGTGATGTTTACAGCTTGGTTGAATGGAAGATCGCCTTGAGTTGCGTTCATATGAATCAAACTACAAGGTATGTCGTGACTCAGATTGGCTCATGCTTACCATTCTGGTTCAACAATGCGGAAGGACAGAGCATTCATGTACACCTTAGCGGTTGAAAGGGAATTCATCGCCCAGCATTTCCTCATTGGAGGAGATTGGGGTCCTGAAAATGAGCTTCATTCACACGCTTACCGCTTGGAGGTGCGCCTCTCAGGGGATCAACTCGACCAGCACGGCTACTTGCTCGATATCGTCGAGCTTGAGGCGATCCTGGATACTCTTGTCGCCCGATATCGGGATACCACCCTGAACGATCTTACAGAATTTGATCGATTGAACCCCAGCATCGAACATTTTGCTCGCATTCTATGTCAGACACTTAACAGCCAGATAACCCTCGAGAACATCAAGATGATCGAGGTCCGATTGTGGGAGAATGCCATCGCCTGGACGTCATTCCGGCAGGAGCGTTGATGCACATCGGCTTACTCATCTATGGAGATCTAAATATCCGAACGGGTGGATTTCTCTATGATCGCAAGTTGGTAGAAGAGCTTGGCAATCGCGGACATGAAGTATCCATCTTTTCCCTGCCCTGGCGTTCCTATACAGCCCAGCTTTTCGACAACCTCGGCAAACATCTCCTGGACTGGCTCTCCAAGCAAAAACTGGATGTGCTTCTTCAAGACGAACTCCTTCATCCCTCGCTCTTCTACTTGAATTCCCGCGCGCAAAGAGTTCTTGCGGGTCCGATTATTTCCATTGTGCACCATTTAAGGAGCAGCGAGAGCGCACCATTCGCTCTGAAAACCATTTATGCCTGGATTGAGCGGGCTTATTTTCAATCGGTGAATGGTCTCTGCTGCAACAGCAAATCCACGCTACGTAGTGTGCACGACCTCATCCGAAAACCCATACTTCCATCCGTGGTAGCCTATCCAGGCCGCGATCACTTCAACCCGGGGATATCCTCGGCGCAAGTGAAAGTCCGCCTGCATAGCGCGGGACCCTTAAGGCTCTTCTTTCTCGGCAGCATCATCCCCCGCAAAGGCCTGGCAACGCTGATCGATGCGCTGGCAGGGATAGATCAGAATTTATGGCGGCTTGATATCGTGGGTGATACCTCTTTTGACCCGCACTACCATACATCACTCCGCCACAGGATTCGTGGTCTGGCGGTGCAAGACAACATCACCTGGCATGGTGCGGTAGATGATCAACAGCTACGATTGCTCTGGGAACGCGCGCATATGCTTGTGGTCCCCTCAGAGTATGAAGGGTTTGGTATTGTGTATCTGGAGGCCATGGCGCACGGTGTTGTCCCAATCGCCAGCAAGGAAGGTGGGGCCTCTGAACTCATCGACCATGGGGTAAATGGTTATCTGGTAGAACCAGGAGATGTCGCTGGCCTGCGTGCAATCATCCAACAATTACATGATGATCGGTCGCAGCTCAGTGCCCTGGGGCTGGCTGCACAAGATCGTTATGCTAAACATCCTACCTGGAGCGAATCTACTTCGATCATCGAATCATTCTTAGTAGAGTCGGTAAGCACCTATCGTCGAGCCGAATAAGCAACAGAATTAGTCCGTAACCCTCAGGAGGTACCGAAATGAACCAGAAAACGTCACGCACACTGATCATCATCACCACACTCGTTACTGCCCTCATCCATCTCGTCTTGCTCAACATCCTGCTTGGAAAATTGGATTTGCTTTTTACATTGAATGGTCTGGGCTACCTTGCGCTGCTTGCCGTCTTTCTATACCCGCCCGGCTTCCTCACCCAACAACGCAGGTTCATTTACCTGGCTTTCATCGGATTCACTGCTGTGACTATCGCAGCCTGGGTCTTCCTGGGAGATATATCCGATCCCGTTGGAGTCGTGACCAAGCTGGATGAAGTTATGTTGATCGCAGCATTGGTGCTGCATCGGCAGAGCGACACCTAATCCCCTCTTTCGCTGATATTGGTCAAGACGGATCCAGGGCCATGAGCATACCTGAAACATATTCTTACATTCGCTATCTTGCGGCAAAGAAGACCATCGATGACCGCTCCTTGAATGATGCTGTGCGCACCTCTTTGCAGAGAAATTTGTCAGACTTGCACTCAACGGAGCCACTGAAGATCCTGGAGCTCGGTTCTGGAATCGGCACGATGATCGAGCGTTTTTTTAGTTGGGGGCTGCTCTCCGATGGCGAGTATTTATGTGTGGATATCGACCAAGAATCGCTGGAACACGCGAAAAAACGCATCCTTCAGTGGATCTC
>JBFFMI010000191.1:0-5091 GCA_041554155.1 Anaerolineales bacterium | reverse complement strand
AGACCATTTAAACGCAAACGTTGGCGACAGTGTTCTGCTTGCCGCCAACGTGAGAGATTCCACTTACCCCATCCAGGGAGTAAGCTCAACCAAAAGCTACTCTACGGTGACACTCTTTGCCAGATTTCTTGGCTGATCGACATCGGCACCTCTCAACACGGCAGTGTGATACGCCAGTAATTGGAGAGGCAGGATGGTTGTAATCGGGCTCAGCAGCCAGGGAGTATCCGGGATCCAAAGGATATGATCCGCTAGCGTGGGCATGAGTTCATCGCCATCTGTTGCAACCGCAATGACCATACCTCCCCGCGCTTTGGCCTGCTCGATCTGACTGATCATCTTTTCATACCATGGATCCTTCGGCGCAATTGCGATGATCGGCATTTCATCATCGATCAAGGCGATGGGGCCATGCTTCATTTCTCCGGCTGGATATGCCTCTGCGTGGATATAGGAAATCTCCTTAAGTTTTAATGCCCCTTCATAAGCGATCGGCATATTCAGACCTCGGCCCAAGTACAGGCAGTGAGCCACGTCCTTGATCTCTCGGGCGACAGCCTCTGCTTGTTCATTACGATCCAGGCACTGCCCCACCAGATCGGGGATCAAGCGAAGATCTCCCACGAGATTCATGCGCTTATCGGCTGACAGGCTGCCTCTCAAATCTCCCAACAGGATCGCCAACATATAGAGATCAATGAGAGGTGCCGTGAAGGCTTTCGTCGAAGCCACACCAATCTCAGGTCCCGTTTGCATGCTGATATAGCCATCTGCAATCCGCATAGCCTGTGATCCGATGGCATTCACAATGCTCCACAACACAGCCCCCCGTTCCCGTCCTTCAATCATCGCGGCCAGCGTGTCTGCCGTTTCACCGGACTGACTGATTGCAAGCACAACCGTTCGCTCATCAACGAGCGGGTCTTGATAGCGAAATTCCGAGGCGATATCCACCTGGACGGGCACACGTGCGATCCTCTCGATCAGGTGTCGCCCCACCATGCCTGCATGGGCAGCGGTTCCGCAGGCCGTGATCACGATCTTCTCTATTGCCTTGGCCGAGTCTTGGTCGAGGTTGAGCTGGGGCAATATAATCCGCCCATCCTCGAAATCCACTCTACCTGCGATGGTATCGGTTGTTGAGCGTACCTGTTCGAATATCTCCTTGAGCATAAAATGCTTATATTCGCCTTTTTCTGCAGAAACAGGATCCCAGGGTACGTTCTGAAGTTCTACTTCAACCGCTTCTCCACTGATCGTTTGAGCCGAGAACCCTTTAGCGGTTACGATGGCCATTTGCCCTGATTCAAGAAAGGCCATCTGACGTGTATGTTCAAGAATCGCTGGGATATCGGAAGCGATGAACATCTCGCCTTCACCCTCACCGATAACCACACCCCCGGCGTTTCCAATCCTGGCCGCTACGATCTTATCTGGTTCGTCCAGAGACAACAGTACAATGCCATGGGCACCACGCAGATGACCAATCGCCCGACGTGTTGCCTCTTGTAGATCATGATCCATGGCCAGGTACCTCTCCACGAGATGGACGATGATCTCAGTATCCGTATCGGAGTTAAAAGTGACGCCCTCAGAGCCCAATTCATCGCGCAGGCTCAAATAGTTTTCCACGATACCGTTGTGGACGAGAACAACACGACCCGATGAGCCGATGTGAGGATGAGCATTTCGAGCACTCGGCTCCCCATGAGTCGCCCAGCGGGTATGCCCTATCCCGATTCTTCCACTCACCGGCTCACCCGCCACAAGCGTCTCCAGCCGTTCTAATTTACCGGCGTCCCTGCGGATAACGATCTCATCACCTTCGATCACAGCGAGTCCGGCCGAGTCATAGCCTCGGTATTCCAATCGCTTCAGACCGTTTAAAATGATTGGCGTCGCATCGCGTTCGCCAACATAACCAACGATGCCGCACATATGCAGCCTCCCTGAGTTGATGTACTGGATTGCACCACGTCCTTTGAAATTGTCCGCCCTGTTACCAGCGCGGCTTTATTCGCCAGACAATCGAGAGAAAAGGAATAGGTGTGTGGTTCACCTAGAGGGCATCCGCTGATCCTCCGATTTTCCCGGCAAGACGGGTGGGAGCCGTCCTGTGCATCCGGTTAGTCCTGTATCGAAACAGGAAACCCTCGCCTCGTCACCCCTTCTATGGGGCCTTGCGCTAACCTTTTCCTTCTAAACGCTTACCGTTACCTCTTGTTTTCAAGGATCGTGCCTGATTATACCTCTGATGGTAGACCTGCAAACGGACGCCTATCCTACGATTGCCTGCCTGGTAAAGGGTAGCGGCCGACAATCATCAACTTTGGAGGGAATATGGAGGCAAACGTAATGGCTATACGAATTCTAGGGTCGACTGCGTCGCACGGGAAAGGTCGGCATATACACCACGCCGTGGGGCTGGTAGCATGCCTGCCAGTACATACATCGCTTCATCTGTCATCAAGCGTAATTGCTCGCGGCTGGGTTTCCCCGTCAAGGACCGGAATCGGAAAGGCGCTCCCAGACGGATCGATGCGCCGGGCTTGTGCCAGCCGAAGGGGAAAATGGAGGGAAAACCCTCTGTCCCCTCAATCGCTACCGGAATAATTGGAGCACCGCTCTTGGATGCAAGATAGGCCACCCCTTCCTTGCCACGCCCCAGGCTCGGTCCGCGCGTACCCTCAGGAGCGACCAGAATCACCTCCCCTGCACCAAGGACTTCTAAAGCCATTCTCAGCGCCTTGCGATCAAGCTCCCCCCGGCTTACAGGGATGACACGCCATATGCGGGGGAAGATCCCCCAAATTGGAACATTGTACGCTTCAATTTTCGCCATCGGAACAATCATCCGGGGCAAGCTTCCCATAACTACAACGGGATCAACAAAAGCGATATGGTTGATCATTAAAATGGCAGAACCCCTGCTGGGAAGATTTTCAAGTCCACTGGCCCGGTTGTACTTTAAAAGCACCCGGAAACCAATATGCCGGATCATCCAGTGCAATGCCCGGCGAGGCCTTTCCAGCGCAGCATGATCGTAGGCCTCTCCCCACGCACTCCTCAGTCCCCCAGTAGATTTCGTACGCTCAGGCATACAATCCCCTGTAGTCCTCAGGCAACAAATTTGCGATCGCTTTCATAAGTTCTCGAGTATGCATCTGCAAGCTAGTTTTCCGGTCAGTACCCTTATCGAGGTTCGGGACATGGATCGCCGGGCCAATACTTATCGTAATCTTCGGCCGTTGCCCTCTTTTGATAAGCTCCCACAACCTGTTGGTCCCCGTGATGCCGACTGGGATGATCGACACACCAGCCTTTGCGGCCAGGTAGACAGCTCCAGTATTCCCCTCTACGAGCCCCGGATGGTGCGTGCGCGTACCTTCTGGAAAAATCAACACCGGAAGCCCATCAGCGAGGCGACCTAATAATGCCCGAATCAACGAGCGATCCAGTCTTCCACGGTGAACATGGATCGTACCGTACAGGCGCATGATCTGGGATTGGAAGGGTTTTTCCAGCACCTCAACCGCGGCCGCGATCTCAAGCTCCCGTGGCCAGAATGAGGCTATCAGAGGCGGTTCGAATATGGAAATATGGTTGGGTGTAACGATGTAGGCCCCATCTCTGGGAATATTGTTACGGCCGGAGATGCTTACCCTGGTCAAGAGCCTAAACAACAACCGGAAGAAAGGACGGCCAACCCGGCGAAAAACTCGGGAATACCAGGGTAGAAAGTTTGTCCTCTCCATAAACGCCCGCTGTCCAGGGCTAACGACTACAAATCTTGGACCAGGGATAAAGCTTGCTCATATACTTGCTCGGCATCGAGATCTGTAGAATCGAGCAGGATCGCATCCTCCGCAGGGCGTAGGGGAGCGATTAACCGGGTTGAGTCGATCCGATCTCTCTCTTTCATCCAGGCAAGAATATCCTCATAATCCATCGTCTCAGACCGTTCAACACATTCTTGATATCGCCGCATCGCCCGTGCTTCAACGGATGCATCCAGATAAAGTTTGAGATCCGCCTCCGGCAGGACAACTGTGCCAATGTCGCGTCCAACCATAACCACATCGCCGCGCAATCCAATCTGGCGTTGAACATCTGTCATGGCCTGGCGGACATCAGCATAGGTCGATACTTGAGATACATTGGTGTCAACCGCTGCAGAGCGTATCTCCCAGGTGATATCCTCACCATCCAGCAAAACATCATATTGGCGGCCATCGCCAATACTGGGAGGGCGGACATCGATATCGATCGTCCGTGCGATTGCAGATACTGCGCCATCATCGTTGATATCTACGGATTGACGGAGCGCCGCTACTGTAACGGCACGGTACATGACACCTGTATCAAAGTACAGAAAACCCAGGGCTTCAGCCAATCGCCTGGCCAATGTCGATTTTCCCGATGCGGCTGGTCCGTCAACGGCAATGATCATCCTAATCGCGATCCCCTTCGATGCCTAATTTTCAAGCTCGATATCTCCAAAGCTGGCGATATCCGCACGAACCCAGAGCACCCAGGGCTCGTTTTGCGTAGGTGCCTCATTATTGATCCACCATTGTAGCAAGTTCGGCGGCAATAGCGTCTCCCATGCCTGAGTGGTGAATAATCCGAGGCTCTGTCCCACGTAATTCGCGCGGAGGTCTACCCCCATAGCTGTCTCCCGGGCCAGGATCACCGGGGCAGCCTCGGCACCGAATGCTGTCCCTCCCCTGCGTTCTTCAAAGTCACGCAGTGCCCAGGCCATTGCGGGCGATGGATCTCCTTGCAGCTCGACCTGCAACTGCGTCTCGATGCCTGAATTTGCTACGGCGGCCTGTTCTACGGATGCCACCATGAGATCCATACCTCTGGTTGGAACCCTTTGCCACCAGAGGTCCGCTACCTGCTGCCCCTCTTGAGAGTAATTCAGGCGCCAGAGAGAGGAGACTCCTTGCGCCGCGCTTATTACGAGCAAGAGCATACCGGCCGCTTGAATAACGATCGTCCATGACCAACCCAAGCCAAAGAACACCAGCACGCTCAAACCCATGACCGCCAATGCCAGGAACAAGAAGAGCACCAGGTTGGGATTGT
>JBFFMI010000190.1:0-5105 GCA_041554155.1 Anaerolineales bacterium | reverse complement strand
GCTGCAGCGGCAAAGTGCTCAGCGGCAAAGCGTTTATCATGGCCGACCACCATTCCTTTTCCCGCCGTGCCCTGTTGTTTTAAATAATGGACAAAGCCCTGGGTACATCGCCGCACGTTGTCAAAAGTATAATCGGCGGCAATGCGCCCCCGCCAGCCATCGGTTCCGAATCGAATGGGTTTTTCAGCCATGTTGCCTCCTGCTCCATGAAATCCAAGCAGATGGGTGGTTTCATAAGAAGACGGCCAGGCAACTACCGACCTGGCCCTCAGAAAATCTCATTTTCAGGCGATAGCACCTATCTTTGCTGACATTTCAAACGGTGCTGCCTTCGTAAACCATCTATCGAAATGTATCGGATCCCAGTAAGAAGAAATTATACCGTGAATGGGTGTGTCGGGCCAGTTGCGGTTTACAAATACCCCCCTTCATGTTAAACTTCCAACCGTTGCGACGCCGCTACATAAAGGCGTTTTCCGCTCCCAGGCATCACTGCTCAGTGGCGAACTGGGGGCAATCCCGAGGAAAGGAGTCCTTCAATGCGCAACTATGAAATTGCGTACATCGCTGACGCCGAGTTAGATCCCCAAGGCTTGGAAGAGCTGGAAGGCAAGGTAAAGAGTTGGATCGAAGCTGCCGGTGGTAAACCCGGTAAAGTTGATGCGTGGGGAAAGAAAAAACTAGCGTACCCGATCCAGAAGAAGAATGAAGGTTTTTATACCTTCATCGAAGCGGAGATGCCCCCGCTGGCGCCATCAGAAGTCGAGCGTGAGATGCGTCTTAATGAGCAGGTCCTGCGCTTCATGGTGACGGCATCGGAAGAATAGTCCCAGATCAGGAATTACCCATAGGGAAATGGAGCCGGACATGAGTCGTGGTCTCAATAAGTTGATGATCATCGGCCATCTTGGACGCGACCCGGAAATGCGCTATACGCCTTCGGGCAGGCCTGTGACAACATTTAGTGTTGCCACATCACGTAGTTGGCACTCAGCTGATGGAGAACGCCACGAGGAGACGGAATGGTTTAACGTCGTCGCCTGGGGGAGCCTGGCTGAGATCTGCAATCAGCACCTACGAAAAGGCAAGCAGATCTATGTAGAAGGGCGGTTGCAGACACGCCGATGGGAAGACTCGGAAGGAAATAAACACTACACAACCGAGCTTGTAGCCAAAGAGATGATCATGCTGGGTGATAAACGGGAAACCTTTGCCGCCAATGATGAAGATGCGGATGAAGCTGAGGCTTTTCCTTTCTAATCGACCAGCATTATCACAATTTCAAGCTGTTAAAACCAGGCCAAGTTTGGTGAAGGAGAGATTCCGTTGAGTGAATATGAACAAAGACCAGAGAGAAATGAATCGCAATCACGACCCTCTCGTGGGGGCGGAGGCCGCCGATATCGACGCCGTCCACGCGTATGCCAATTTTGCGCGGACAAAGTCAACATATTGAATTATAAACAGGTTGACCTGGTGAAGCGTTATGTTACGGATGCGGGTAAGATCCGCTCACGGCGGGAGACCGGCAACTGTGCAAAGCATCAGCGCATGGTGGCGCGAGCGGTAAAAAGGGCACGGCACATGGCGCTGGTTCCCTATACTTCTGATCGCTTGCGATAAAACAAAACAAACCCTCCAGCAGGCTATGGATTTTGATAGCATCGTGACTTATTCCACAACAAGGAATTGGGGTAGAGCATGGCAAGACGTGTTGTAGGTGAAACGAAAAAACATCTCGCGCGCGCAGAGCGCGAGAGGATTCAACGGAGATGGATCCTGATCGGGACAATCAGCATTGTCATGCTGCTTGTTGTGATTCTTGCCTATGGTATCTACGATACCAACTTTGTTCAACCGTACAAGACTGTGGCAGAGGTCAATGGAGAGACAATCACCGCCGGTATCTTCGAAGGCCGGGTGCGCTTGATCCAACGCGAATTGCTGAGCCAGCTGACGTCCTACTTGCAGATGGAGACTTTTTTTGGATCCGATCCTGATATCCTTCAAGAAATCAGGAACCTGCAACTCCAGATTGAGACCCAGCTTGCTAATCCTGAGCTGCTGGGTCGCGATGTGCTGGAATCGATGATCCTCCAAACGTTGCTTACTGTGCAGGCTCAGCAGCAGGGGGTGAGCGTCAGTGAAGCTGAGCTAGAGACGGAAGTGCAGCGTAATTTTTTCTATTTCCCCAATGGCACACCAACCTCTGCGCCGACATTTACCCCGCTCGCAACAATGACCCTGGACCCTGAAATGGTTGAAGCCTTCACGCCCACTGCTAGCCCATCACCGGGCCCAAGCCCGACCACACCGCCCGCAACGCCGGTACCCCCAACGGCGACACCCTACACCTTGGATGCGTACCAGCTGGATTACCGTGAGTTTATCGATTCGTTAGATGACTTCCGTATATCCGAGGATGACTTCCTGGCGTTTATTGAAATTGGCATCCTGGAACAAAAAATGCGCGAGACGTACGTGGCTGATGTAGATCGAGAAGAGGAACAGGTGTTCGCCCGTATAATTCTTACCGAGAATGAGGACGTGGCCAACGAAGCACTTGAACGCCTGGAAGCGGGAGAAACCTGGGAAGAGCTTGCCTTGGAACTCTCGCTAGATCCTGCAACCAACACGGTGGGTGGAGAAATTGGTTGGAGTACAGTTTCTGAACTGATTGCTCGCTATGGGCAGCAAGGCCTTGCGGCGTTCGCCGCACCAGATGGTGAGGTACTTGGACCCTTCACAGTCGAAAGTGGGGAGGCATATTTATTCACGGTCGAGGCTCGTGAAGTGCGCCCGATTAGCGAAGCCGCCTACCAACGTGCAGTCGAGGGTGCTTTCGATGCCTGGTTGCAAGGATTAAGAGATGAAGCGGAAGTGATCATCGCGGAAGATTGGCAGCAGTACCTTCCACCCGCAGTCCCTTTGACTCGATAGCCTGATTTATAACTACCTTTGTGCGGCTGAACAGGAGAGAATCGTTCGGCCGCTTTTGTTATATAGCTCCCTTTGTGCTTGAGCACGCCTGAGCATGCGACTATACTTCATATGAGAATACTGAGATGAGACTAGAAGGTTTACTAGACGCCTTACCAGCAGAAACCCCGCCGACGGAGCGTGAGTTGATCCAACGCGCCTATCGCGTGGCGGAGAAGGCTCATCGAAGACAAAAGCGTGCGTCTGGTGAACCTTACATCAATCACTGTGTTGCTGTGGCACTCATACTGGTCGATCTGGGTGCACCCGTCCCCGCTGTAGCAGCTGGATTGCTTCACGATACCGTGGAAGATACCCATATCGATCTTGAAGATATTCGCAGGGACTTTGGAGATGAAATCGCCAGCCTCGTCGATGGCGTCACCAAGTTAACCCAACTTCCACGTGTTAGCCACAGTGGTAAGCGCGCAACTGACCCGCTGGCCACAAAAGGGGAGTTGGCGCGCGAAACGTTGCGAAAGACCTTCTTAGCGATGGGAGAAGATGTGCGGGTGGTTGTGATCAAACTTGCCGATCGATTGCATAACATGCGCACACTATCCCATCTTCCAGCCGAGAAGCAGAGTCGCATTGCAAAGGAAACCCTGGAAATTTTCGCTCCCCTGGCAAACAGGCTCGGCATCTGGCAAATGAAGTGGGAATTGGAGGACCTAGCGTTCCGCTACGTCCATCCAGATAGTTATAAGGAAATTGCCGGCAGCGTTGCGCAGCGCAGGACGGATCGCGAGGAGTCACTCCTGGCGATCAGTGAGCGGTTGCGAATAGTTCTGCTCGAATCCGGCGTGCAGGCGGAAGTAACTGGTCGTCCAAAGCACCTATACTCCATCTTCCGGAAAATGGAACGTAAGGGTGTCCCTTTTGATATGGTTTACGATGTGCGCGGGGTACGGGTGTTAGTGGATGATGATTCGCATTGCTATCTCGCACTGGGTGTGATCCATACGCAGTGGAAACCGGTCCCCGGAACTTTTGACGACTACATCGCTACCCCGAAGGATAACTTCTACCAATCGCTACATACCGCCGTAATTTACGATGATGGCAAAACGCTGGAGGTGCAGATCAGGACGCGTGAGATGCACGAGAATGCCGAATACGGTATTGCGGCACATTGGCGCTATAAGGAAGGTCGTACACGCGAGGATACCTTTGAACAGCGAGTTCTCTGGCTGCGAAGGCTGATGGAATGGCGTCAGGATGTTGATGATGCCACCGATTTCGTGTCTGCCATGAAGACGGATGTTTTCGATGATCGCGTATATGTTTTTACACCCAAGGGTGACATCATCGATCTGCCCTCAGGCTCCACACCCATAGACTTTGCCTACCACGTACACACAGCGATCGGGCACCGTTGTCGTGGTGCCAAGGTGAACGGGAAGCTGGTGTCGCTCGATACAAAACTAGCAACCGGGGATGCGGTTGAGGTCCTGACCGCCAAGCGCGGGGGCCCTAGTCGCGACTGGTTGAACGTCAGTCTGGAAATGGTGAAGAGCCAACGAGCACGCAGTAAGATCCGTCAATGGTTCAGGCGCCAGGATCGTGAACAGAATATTTCTCATGGTCGATTATTACTCGAGAGAGAACTCAGGAGATTGGGACTGGAGCAAGTAGGGTATGAGCGCATCGCCAAAGAGCTCGCCTTCAACGCCGTTGACGATTTGCTTGCCGCCATTGGAACTGGTGATCTCAACCTCAGCCGTATCATATCCGTGCTCGAGCCCGATAGCGGGAAGGAATTGGTTGAACCAGAGCCCCTCGCCCTGGATATCAGCCAGGTAGTCGAGTCGGATGAGGTCAGCATTCTGGGACTCTCGGGTTTGCTTACACATCTCGGGCGCTGCTGCAAACCAGCGCCTGGAGATCCAATCGTAGGGTATATCACCCGGGGACGCGGCGCGACGATCCACCGGCAGGATTGCCCCAATGTGTTACGTATCAAGGACCGTGAACGCCTGGTGCAGGTGTCGTGGGGCCGCCATGAGAAAACCTACCCCGTCTCCGTACGTCTGCGGGCTTATGACCGGGATGGGCTGATGCGCGATGTTTCCACATTGGTCGCGAATGAGGGCATCAGCATGACCTCGATCAATGTGTCCACCAAG
>JBFFMI010000189.1:0-5137 GCA_041554155.1 Anaerolineales bacterium | reverse complement strand
GCACAGGTGCTCTCAAACTTCATCCTTCAGACAGAAATCGCCACTCGATTATTCGAGAACAACCCCGAGCAGGCACGTGTGGAGCTGGAGACACTTAAAGAGTCGGCCTCCACCAGCTTCGCCAAGGTGAGGGACTTTATTTTTGAGTTACGGCCGATGATGTTGGATGACCTCGGTTTGGTTCCCACGGTAAAACGCTATGCCGAGGCATTCAAAGAAAAATCTGGACTCGAGATCAATATTGTTAGCACGGGTCAGGAAGGTCGGCTTGAAGCCCACCGGGAAGTGATCATATTCAGAGCTGTACAGGCTGTACTTGCCAACACTCGTGATCATGCCCAGGCAACGCAGGTAAAAATCGTCATCGATATCGATACGGATACGATTCGAGTTTCCATGGAAGATAACGGCAAAGGTTTTGATCCTGCGATTGTTGAAGAAGATGAATACCTGACACACGGGTTGGCGCTGATTTCTAAACAGATTGTAGAGTTAGACGGAACCATCGAAATTGACTCGAAACCGGGTGAGGGGACCCGCATTGCGGTTATGCTTCCCGCCAGTGATTCAATATAAGACAGGTAGGCAACGGGGGGGTAGCCCGAATGTCCCTCGGAAATTGGTCCTATTGATGTTGGAATCACGCCTGTCTATAATTACAGCGTGTCTGTAACAAAAAACAGGCAAAATAATCACAGAAAGGAGTTGAGAGAAATGCTTTATAGCCCGAAGGAAAAAGGCCAAGGTCTTGTTGAGTACGCACTAATTCTTGTTTTGGTCGCAGTCGTCGTGATCGTTATTCTCGCGTTACTCGGACCGGCCATCGGCAACGTTTTCAGCAACATCGTCACGAACATTTAGCCCTCCGAATGGCCGGAAATTGGGGGAGCTAATAGGTTTCCGAACATCGCACAGGAGCCCTATCGTGCATAGGGCTCCTTGTGTAAGGGAAATGTAAGCGATTGATCCGGCACACCTATGTTAGAGTAGGCACATCTTGACTTTTAGAGTCATCCGGGTAAGATACGCGCGTCCCGAAAAGAATCCGGGGCGTGGACCCGTTGTCTGAGGTAAGGAGGCCCTATGCGCCGCGCTAGAGTACTAATCCTATTTGCCATTATCCTGCTGCTGGGTGCTGCAGCACTATACTTGATTATCTCCGGGGGCGGGGACGACGAAATTGACCCCAATGCAACCCCCGAAGGGGTCATACCCAGTGATATTGTGTTTGTTGCCATCGCGGCCCAGGATATCGCCCGGGGCACTCGCATTCCCGATGACGGCGTCGTCATGTCGCGTATGCCGGCCAACATGGTCGTTGAGACGATGATCAGCGGGCCCGATGAAGAGGGTATTCGATCCCGGGTTGTCGATCGCATCGCCCGCCAGGATATCGGACGTGGGGTTCCGATCACCGAGAAGATGCTCACGGAAAGCTCAGGCGACCTCCTGGCCGGTGGATCCGACGCTGCGCTGGCGATCCCACCTGGATTTACCGCAATCTCGATCCCAATCAACCGTCTGACTGGCATCGCCTATGCCATGCGTGATGGCGACATGGTGGATGTGCTTGTAACCATGATGCTGGTCGATATTGATCCTGATTTTCAATCAATTTTGCCCAACTTCTCCACGATCATCGCCGCCTCCGGCGGCACCGAGGAATTCCCGGCACCCAGCCTGACGGGTGCTGTCCAACCTTTTGAAGAGGAAGGGCGGGGTGACCGCTTCCCGCTGGGCAAAGTAGAGGAAGAAGAGGAGACCGGACAGCTCTTCCATATTGTCCCGCAAGAGGATCAGCGACCGCGAGTTGTCACGCAGCGGCTGGTTGAAAACGCACGTGTGCTGCACGTAGGCACCTTTGCGCTTGATGAAGACGCGGCCGCCGCGCAGGTTCCGGATGAAGGCGTAGGAGCCCCGCCACCACCTGAAGGCCAGCAAGCAGCGGTGGTTCAAACCCAACCGCCGGATATCATCACACTGATCGTGACGCCACAGGATGCCCTGGCACTGAATTTTGCGATGAAGACGGGAACCCATATGACGTTGACACTGCGTGCGCCAAACGACACCGAAGTTACCGAAACCACCAGTGTCACCATGCAGTATCTGATCGAATCCTACGATATCACCATCCCGACCAAGTTGCCGTACGCACAGCAGCCGCCGCTCGAGAATTTGGTCACACCGAAATTACCCAATGATCAACCGGCACCGGTGCCGCAGCAATAAATGCGCAAGTTAACAGGAGCGGTATGAATGAGTGAAAACGGGGAAAACACGATCCGCGTCTTGATCGTGGACGATATCGCTGAAACGCGCGAGAACATACGCAAGCTGCTTCAATTTGAACCAGACCTCGAGGTCGTTGGTGCTGCTCGAACGGGAATTGAGGCGATCGATATCGCCCGTGAGACCGAACCCGATGTCGTGATCATGGACATCAACATGCCAGATATGGATGGCATTACAGCTACCGAAGCGCTCCTAAGGGATGTGCCTTTCGCGCAGATCGTGATGCTTTCGGTCAATAATGACGCGGATTATGTCCGGCGGGCGATGCGGGCAGGCGCCAGAGATTTTCTGGCCAAGCCACCATCAGGTGATGAGCTGATCGCAACGATCAGGACTCTCTCCGAGTTCGCCCACGAGCAGAAAGATAAGCTCGCCAGTCCCCTGCCGGTGGTTGCAATCCCCGGTGCCCCTGCAGGGTATACCGGTCCACTTCGGCCCCAGGGTAAGGTTATCGCGCTCTACAGCCCGAAAGGTGGCGTTGGCTGCACAATGGTAGCCACGAATCTGGCTGTTGGATTGAACAACGCGGATACTCCGGCAGCGCTCGTCGATGCCAACCTGCAATTTGGTGATGTGGCTGTGGCGCTTAACCTGCAGGCGAAGAACAGCTTCGTCGATCTGGCAAGTCGAGCCGAGGAATTGGATGAGGACTTTGTTGAGAGCGTCCTGCTCCGGCATGACGCCACCAATCTTCATGTGCTTGCTGCTCCGGTGCGTCCGGAGATGGCTGATGAAGTATCGGCTGATCAAGTCCGCAATGTCCTACAATTCCTGAAAAAGAAGTTCGCCTATGTTGTTGTTGATACCAGCTCAACGATGGATGACATCACACTGGCTGTCCTTGATGTGACCGACATCCTGGTTACGATCGCAACCCCCGAGATCCCTTCCATCAAAGATACGCGATTGCTGATTGATTTGCTCGGGGTGCTGGAGTTTCCAAAGGAACGGCTATTCTTCGTCATCAACAAGATGGATAAGCGCTCCAATATCACCGTCGATGCTGTTGGGGAAAATCTGAAGATCTCTGTCGATGGGGAGATCCCGCTCGACGAAAAAACGATCACAACCTCGATCAATAAAGGCTCTCCGATCCTGGTGAGTGATAAGGGTCAGCCTGTTGCGAAAGCGATCCTCCAGATACTGGGAAACCTGAAAGAACGTTTGCTGATGGAACCTGAAGTTGAAGAAGAAGAGCAAGAGGGCGAGCGTTCGAAGCTTTTCAGCCGCTAAGGTGGGATAGTTATAGGCTATGCGTGTAAGGAGGTATCGGCGTGTCACTATTAAAACGAATTGAGCAGGGGCAGGCAGAAGAAGCACCTGCACCAAGTGGAAACAATGCGGGCGTTCCAGCGCCACCTTCCTCCTCTCGCATGAGTGGGATCTCTGCCAGGCGTGCCACTCCCCCTGGCGCAGGCCAACGCGATACTTACTATGATCTAAAAACACGCGTCCAGAATAAGCTGTTGGCCGAACTAGACCCATCTATGGATGTCAGCCAGACTGCTGAGGTCAGGCAAACGATCGAGGAGCTTTTCGAAAATATCTTATCCGAAGAGAAGATCGTGCTGTCAAGGCCGGAACGACGGCGTCTATTCGAGCAAATTGTTGCTGAGATCCTGGGTTTGGGCCCTCTAGAGCCGTTGCTCGCAGATGGCTCAATCACGGAGATCATGGTCAACGGTGCCAAACAGATCTACATCGAGCGTGCCGGTAAGCTTCACCGTGAAGCCGCCACGTTTGAGAGTGATGATCACTTGATGCGGATTATCGATCGAATCGTCGCGCCGCTTGGCCGGCGCATCGATGAATCCAGCCCGTATGTCGACGCACGTCTTACGGATGGATCTCGTGTTAATGCCATTATCCCGCCAATCTCGCTCGTCGGCCCCACCCTAACCATCCGAAAATTCTCCAAGGACCCCATAACAGTGGAGCAATTGATCGACTGGGGGACAATCACACCGGAGGCGGTTGAGTTTTTGAAAGCCTGTGTGATCTCAGCCATTAATATGGTTGTTTCTGGTGGTACCGGTTCGGGTAAAACAACGATGCTGAATATCCTTTCGGGCTATATCCCGAATGACGAGCGTATCGTAACAATCGAAAATGCTGCCGAGCTTCAGTTGCGGCAGGAGCACGTTGTGACGTTAGAATCCCGCCCCCCCAATATCGAAGGGCGGGGTGAGGTCTCCATTCAGAACCTGGTTGTAAACTCCCTGCGTATGCGCCCTGATCGCATCATTGTCGGTGAGATCCGCTCGGAAGAGGCGCTGGATATGCTCCAGGCGATGAATACCGGTCATGAAGGGTCCATGACCACCGCTCACTCGAATAGCCCTCGCGATACACTTGCCCGTGTTGAAACCATGACCCTTATGGCGGGTATGGATCTTCCCGTCCGTGCTATTCGTGAGCAGATCGCCTCTGCGTTGGAACTGGTCGTCCATCTCGAGCGCTTGCGGGATGGCACCCGTAAGGTGACGAACATCTCAGAGATCCAGGGCATGGAAGGTGACGTGATCACCATGACCGACATTTTCGTCTTCGAGCAAACTGGCTTCGAAGATGGTAAAGTGATCGGTAGATTACGGCCGACTGGTCTTCGACCACGATTTATTGATAAGATAGAAGCGTCTGGGATCAACCTGCCGGCGACCATCTTCGGTGTCGGCGACAGAATGCGTGGGTATTAGATCAACATGGATCCAACACTTATCCTCATTGTCGGTGGTGGTCTGGGCTTGGTTTTACTGGTAGTAGGCCTGGGAATCACGCTCTTCGGAGAGCGATCCGTAGTTGAGGAACGGCTGGGTCGTTATGCAGAATCAGGCCAGGTCGT
>JBFFMI010000188.1:0-5226 GCA_041554155.1 Anaerolineales bacterium | reverse complement strand
GATCAACCCCAGCATTGTAGCAAGACCACTGAGGATCATAAGCAGCGGTTGAAGCGGCAGGATCAGTGCATTGGCCAGGAGTGAGATGATAGAGATTTTCTGGAAGTGCCAGGCGATAACCGGTAGCGTTGTAATCTGAGCTGCAAGGGTGAAGAGTAGCATTTCAGATAGTGCGTTCCCCCATCGCTTCGCATCGAGTTTGAGACGAGCGTTTTGTATGATCCTAACAACGAGCTTGCTGAGTGGATCTGCATAGAGGATCAATCCCAGCGTGGCGAAGAAGGATAGCTGAAAGCCGACATCTTGAATGGCCCGGGGATTGATGCAGGTCATGCATATAGCAGCAGCGGCTAGCGACGATAATCCATGCGTTCGCCGGCCGAGGTAGCGCGCCAATAACGCTATCAGCCCCATGATCGCAGCTCTGACCACTGGAGCGTCACCACCGACAAATAGCGTGTATAGCAAGACGAGCACGCCAGCGAGGATCAGTCCCCGCACGCGACCAAAGCTTCGGCCAAAGAAAGCAATTGCTAAACCAGCCATGATTGTGATGTTGAATCCGGATATCGCGATGATGTGGGTTGTGCCCGTTGTACTGTACGCCCGGCTGAGATCTTCAGGGATGAAACTCTCAATGCCGAGTGTGATGCCGGCGATGAGAGGGGCTTCCGGAAAGGGAAAGAGACGATAGACCTCATCAAGAGCTGCATTGCGAAGTCGGTAGATGGCTGAAAGCAAAGGGTTAACTTTCCCCATCCCCAGTGGGCGGATCTCTGGTTCTGGGATCCAAGCCAAAATGCCTTGCCGCGCGAGATACTGACGGTAAGAGAAGTCCCCATCTTGAGGAGGCGTTTCTAGAAAACCGGTGATTTTCAAGCGTTCCCCATATTCGTAGGGATGAAAGGGTGGGGCGATCACGAGAACCAATCCCTCAACTGGTTTCTGAATCTTCAGATCGGGGATCCATATGCGCTCGATCTGAATTTCAAGCCGGGTTTGGTTGTCGAGGCGTTCGGGGTCGGTGGCGATCTGACCGGTGAGAACCAGCTGGTGCGGGGTGTCGCTGTAGAATGCCACGTCTTCTAGGTCGATCCGGGGATCACCACTCACCCACCGGGCTGCTCCAAGAAACAGGACGCACTGGAGCAGGAAGATCGAACGAAACGGCTGTCTCTGACGGAAGGCAATTGCTGAAAGGGCAGCACCCAAAGCGAGGGTGAACCATTGCCACAGCTTTAAGGAAGTAAACGATCCCAGGGTCAAACCCAGCAGCCACGCTGAACCTACCCAGACAAGCAACTCGCTATCCCCCTGCTAGGTTGATGGATACTTAGCCTCTGGTGATCGTGCTCCCCCTGAAGAATTGGTCGTGGTTTATTTTTTCGCCACGCCCGGGATATCGGGGATCTCGTCTTTTGGCAATAAGGCCATCGCATCCACCATCGTGCGATTGAAGACCATAGCCGGACCTTCGGCGTTGACATTCGGGAAGAGGATGGCCGAAAGACTGGCGTTGTAAATCGGAATAAAGAAACGGTCGCTCTCAAACATCAAACCACCGAAGCTGAATTTGCCGGGTGTTTCGATAATGCCCTTGAGTTCATATCCCCCCATAATCACTCGTACCCAGTGGGGGACGTTGGTGGTGTAGCCACCACGCGAGAAACCTGTAGCACCTAACTGCCCGCGACTGCTTAGCAATACGGCCACGATCTCAGATTTAACCAGCCAGAAATTAGGGTAGCGTGCAACCAGTTTGCCAGGCTGGTGAAGACGCATCATGTGGGCGCCCTCAATTTCGACGTAGGAAGTGGTGGGAATGTTCAAAAAGCTAAACAATCCAGCGCCGGTTGGATGAACCCGACCCAGGATGCGATGGCTGGCGGTGTAGACCTCAATGGAAATCGTATTCGTGGCCATGAACCAGGTACCTCAACGAATGGGTAAGGCGACGGTGATGGACGTGCTGGCTGGAGTATGTTCATACCACATGACGCCGCCCATGCTCTCGACGATCATGCGAACCTCCCCCATGGATAACCCGGGACCCATATTGCCGGTTTCTGGATCGACTGTGGTATCTGTAATCGCTTGGACGGTATCAGGTGAAAGCCCGGGGCTAGAATCCGATACCCGCACAGCCGCCCAGGCGCCATCATGAATTTCGACGTTGACCGTCAGCGGGAACTCGTCACTCTGTGAACGCAACACCTCAAAACGGTGGGTTTCAAGGACCACTCGCCCGCGTGCAGTTCGCCGGATTGCTGCCGCTACTAAGGATTCCAAGACCTGGTTCACACGATCGGGTTCACCGCGGAAGATCGGGATAGGATCTCCACGTTCCGCGATCAGGTCAAGTCCTTTTCCTTGTGCAACCGGTCTCATATTTGTCACTGTATCGATAATTGCGCGCGGCAGGTCGACCAATTGGCTCACCTGCTCATCATCAAGCTGAACCATGGGGGTATCTCGAAGGCTATCGAGCTGATCAAGAATTGTTTGAAGGGCGATCTTGCCTTCCTCTTCATCAAGTATCGATGGATCGTCTATGAGTTGGCTGATAGCGTTGAAGGCCTGTTCGATGCCTTGCAACATGTCTGGGGTGACAGCATGCGTTTCAGATTGCCCATCTCCACCACTGGGGGGGGGTGTAATCGGTGCAGTCTCCGTCACGGGTGATGTTAAGGGTCTGGTGCGCATGCCCCGCTTGAGCGTTGCCTGTTCAAGAGCAACCCCTGCCCAATCAGACAGTGCCATTAGCAGTATCAGATGATGCTCGTTAAAAGTTCGTGGGGCAAGCCGGTTGTATACTCCGAGCACACCCGCCACCTTGTTCTTCACCCGCAAGGGCACGTTAACCGTTGATTGGACCAGAAAGCCGGTTTGAACTTTGACCGGTCCGGCATCCAGAGAAGGCTGGCGTAATATCGGTTGTCCGCTGTGGAAAACTTCCCCCACGAGTGTGTCCGATGAACGAAGTTTCTGCAGGGTAGCATGCCGGTCACCGGCTTGCTTGCTGGCGCGCAGGACCAATTCCTTGCTCTCCGGTTCAGCTAGATAAATCGAGGCTTCCTCAGCATTGGTTACGAAAGCAGCCGCCTCACAAACGCTGCGCAAGATCTCATTCAAGTCATCCAGGTTGACCACGGTCCTACCAATCTCGCTCAACATGCGGATTTCTTCCGTTCGTTGCCGCAGTTGTTCTCGCAGGCGCTCCATGCGATTGGCGAGAATCGAGGTATCCACTTCGGTGGCGCGCGTTTCGCTGAGTTCGCTTATAGCCTGACAGAGTTCAGATGGCCGGTAGGGTTTGAGAAGAAAGTCGCTTACGCCCAGACGGAAAAGTTCACGCAGCTTGGAAAGAGGAAAATGTGCGGCGAGGATGATCGCCGGGGCTTCAGCCCCAGTCGAGCGATAGTTGCGCAGGCTGGCTAATGGGTCACCCCGCAATTGGGTGACATCCACAACAAGCACGTCGGGGGTTGGTGACTCACTCCCCCGGACCCAAGCCTGGAACCCGCTGGGCTTTAGGATGCGTTCAACGATAGCTTGCGCGTTAGATTCCACATCGGCGATGACGACGATCTTTGGGGAGGAAGGCGCTTCAGCTGCTTCGACCGTAGGGACTTTCTCTGTGCTCCTGCTTGCTTGTTCTATGGGCGTCTCCGTAGATTTCCTTCTGCATGATCAGGTTGGTATTCCATCGTTTGCAAGCAAATTGCTGTGTGTTTCTGTGGTTAACGCAACAAATTTCAGCCCTGTACCCATACATGGCATGCAGCCAGCAAGATCCGATGATATGCACACCGCCTGGTTGCGCGAATCAGACGGTTTCCTACGAGCTTTTCACGATTGTAGCACAAGGAGTAGAGTACGCTGGTCACTCTTCTGCTGCGATAGCCAGGTCGTAATGAGGGATGGTGCCGACTTCAGACGGAGGCCAGTAAACAAATACAGCCCTTCCAATGATCTCATCCGTTGGGAGAGGCCCCCAATTTTGTGAGTCTGAGGAGTTATTCCGATTATCCCCCAGTACGAATACCTCATCCGGACCCAGAATCCACTCGCCATTATATCTTGGGGTTACCTGGAGATAAGGCTCGTAGATCACATCACCATTGATCAAAACTTGGCCGCTGCGCACCACGACAGTGTCGCCCGGCAATCCGATAACCCGTTTGATGAAGCGGCGCTTTGGATTCAAGGGAAAATGGAAGACAATGATGTCTCCCCTTTGCGGTTCACCCCAGCGGTAGGCCAATCGATTTACCACCACAAACTGACCTTCATGCAAGTTGGGTTCCATGCTGATGCCTTCAACCCGGATCCTGGCAGTGAGTAGATTTACACCCAGAAAGAGCAGCCCAGCCACAAGCAAGGTTTGAAGCATCTCTCCCATGAATTGCAGGAAGCGATTGCGGGGTTTAGGCGAGATAGAGGCGCCCCACTCAGGGGGCGCGTGTTCATAATCAGTGTTATCGTGCACGGGGGCTGATTATAACATGCAGGGAGTCCTGGGCTCTTGTCTCATGCATTGCGGCGATTACGCTTTCGAAAAGATAAACGAATAGGGGTTCCCAAAAATCCATACTGATCGCGTATGCGGTTTTCAAGGAAGCGCTCATATGTGAAGTGGACCAAATCCGGGTCATTCACATGAAAGAGAAAGGTTGGTGGGTCCGTACGGACCTGCGAGGCAAAGAGAATATTGAGTGACTTGCCCCGACGCGTGGGAGGTGGATGCGCAGATAGAGCCCGCTGCAGCAAGCGGTTCATCTCACCTGTGGGGACCCGGCGGATGCGTTCTTCCTGCACTCGGAGAGCCATCGGCAATACCTGGTGGACCCGTTGCCCGTGCTTGGCTGATATGAAGAGGACAGGGACATAGGCCATGAAGTTGAGGGCATTTCGCACAGTCTCGGAATATGCATCCATCGTATAAGAGTCTTTCTCGATCAGGTCCCATTTATTGATCAAGAGTACAACGCTTTTATGTTTATCGATCACCATACCGGCAATATGCGTATCCTGCGCGGTAATCCCCTCTTTGGCATCGACCATGACCAGCACGACATCTGCACGCTCAATCGCCTTCAGGGCGCGCAATACAGAATATTTCTCGACGCCGGGTTCAATGCGGCCGCGCCTGCGGATACCCGCAGTATCAATCAGCGTGATCCTCTGCCCATGGTAGATTAGCTCGGTATCGATCGCGTCGCGTGT
>JBFFMI010000187.1:0-5228 GCA_041554155.1 Anaerolineales bacterium | reverse complement strand
TTCATAACGGTGAGGCCAAGCATACCAACCGTAAGCGTCGCGATAAACAGGATGTGGTGGCCGGTGAGGAAGATGTACTTCCAGGGGGTGAAGCGGGCGATGAGCAGGTTCACTACGAAAGCGAGTGCAAACACGATCGAGATTTGCTGCCCGAGCTGCTCCTGTGCCAACGCCACGAAGACCTCATTGACCGGCAGCGCTCCTTGCAGGCCGAAACCAGCTGTGAGCAAGTCCCCGAGCGGCAGGATGACGCCGATCACGATTCCGGCACCACCACCGAGGATGATGAAACCAATGATGGTTTTTAGTGTGCCTGATATGACCTGCTCGAACGGCTTGCGCTGGGCGATCAGGCCAATCAGCGCGATGATGCCGACGAGGATCGCAGCATTACTAAGCAATTGAACAAGGAAATCTAAGAATCCCATTGGTGGATCCCTCCAGTTATTGGTTGACAATTATTACGTTTATTCAAGACCTTTGGCCGTGCGAACCTGTTTGTAGGGTTCAATCAGATGCTCTTCAATTTCATCTTCGCTGAAGAGATTAAAAACCTCCACAATAGGGACGCCGATATCGCCAATTTGCTTCGAGAACTCCTCCGTGGTGACATATAAATCGATGCCGACCTGGCGCGCGGTGCTTATATCGCCCACGTCCACAGAAAATTCCCGCTCACTATATCCATTTCGCTTGAGGACTCGTTCCACGCCCATCTTTACCAGCAGGCCACTCCCGAGCCCCATGCCGCAAATGCACAAAATCTTGATCAACAACTCACCTCCTCATCGGGTTACCAGTTCCTCAGCTTATATCGAGAGGATGCCGAGGATAAATGAGCCTACGGCCAGGATCAAAACTGTCCACCCAGATCGATCCATTCGTTTCTTTTCTTCAGGTGTGAATTCCATCTTGACACTTCCTCCTTGATTGTGTGGATACACACAGTTTTGCGGATGTACAACCTTTCCTTTCTCTTATTGCCGCCTCCTTTCCTCCTCAATAATCAGGCGTCCGAATTTGGACGCCTGTTGTAGAAAATAACCTTTCTTCCACCTCACCACAAATAATGTGAATAAGGATCAAGTGGGCTTCCTCAATGACAGGGATAAAAGTGGATTTCACACTGATGGGAATATCCACGGAATGATTTAATGCTCCCTCAGAGCCTGAAAATCCCACGGTTATGGCACCCTTGTCTTTTGCCGCTTGGATAGCTTGCAACACATTCTTAGATGTCCCACTGCTGCTATAGCCAACAACGATATCGCCCTTTTTTGCCAGGCCTGCAACTTGCCTCGCAAAACCTTGCTCATAGCCGTAATCATTATTGATTGCTGTGAATGGTCCCGCTGCGGTGAGGAGGAGTGCTGCAATGGGCTGACGATCGTAGCAGTAACGGGCAATCAACTCCGTGACCAATTGTTCAGCGCTGGCGGCATTACCACCATTACCAAAGGCCATCAGCTTGTTGCCCGCTTGGTGTGCGCTGACGATAGCCTGGATGAGAGCTTCTACCTGTTCTGTGATGCCCGGTGGCTCAAGAGCAGTCGATACTGCCTTGATACGAGCATGAAGGGTCTCCTGCATTTCGGTCATTTGCCCTCTTTAACCCCTATACCAGTGTTAGGTTTCTTTTTCTTCGTCGACTTTGCTCAGCATAATTTCCAGAATTTCGTCCTTATCTTTCGTCCTGCGCAGCCGCTGAACCAGGTCTTCTTGACCTAAGACAGCAGCCATTTGTGCCAACCCGGTAACATGTTGTTCGTTATCGATCGCAGCAAGTGTGACGACAAGGAAGACGGGGTCATTGCGCTCATTGCCAAACGGGATCGGTGGATCGAGTGTCATAATGCCGATACTCCCTTTCTTGACACCGTCCTCCGGTCGGGCATGCGGTAGGGCAATTCCAGGTGCAACCACGATATAGGGTCCCAGGTCTTTTGCTACCTGGATCATCGCATCGATGAAGCGTGGCTCGATCGCTTCGTCAGCAACCAGAAGTTTACCGGCCTTGCGGACGGCATCCTCCCAGTCCTGAGCTACAACGGCAACATCGACCAGCTGAGGTCGTAGTAGGTCACGTAAATTCATAGGTTAAGCAATGTCCCTTGCAAGGTGATCTCTGCCAGGTGGTAGGACTGTGGTACTGCCAAATCATCATGGCATGATTTTGGAGTTTTATCAAGCACTTTAAGGGCGGTGTTGCACATATGTTCAGAGGAAGTCCCCCTCCGATCGAGGAAGGGATTAGTGGATGGTATGCCCAGCATCAACGAGGAGGAGTTGCCCTGTCACCATGTCGGAAGCTTTTGAAGCGAGGAAGATGCATGCCCCAACGAGATCCTCCGGGTTTAAGGGTCTGCCCAGGGGGAGTTGGGCAATGATGGCTTGATAGCGTTCGGGGTCATCTAAGCTGGCCTGGGTCATTTCTGTGGCGATGAACGTTGGCCCGATCGCATTAACGTTGACACCATAAGGAGCTGATTCAAGCGCCAGGGCTTGCACAAATTGCATGACCCCACCTTTGGCCGCAATGTAAGGGGAGTGACCCAGGGATGAAATGACACTGGAAGTTGAGGCGATGCAGATGATCTTTCCCGAGCCTCGCGCCACCATATCAGCAGCCGCTAAACGGCAGGTGAGAAAGGTACCTGTAAGTGTCACGTCGACGATCTGGTCCCAGGTTTCCTTGGATAATTCCCAAGTATTCTCGCGTGGGCGGTTGATACTGGCTGCATTGGCAATCAAAATATCGACGGATCCAAGTGAGGTATGAACCTCATCAAAGAGTCGTGCAACATCCTGTTCTGAGCTGATGTCACCAGTGACACCGATCACAGAACCCTTCGCAATCTTCTGGAGTTCCGCCACTGCCTGGTCAATACGCTGATTATCCCGAGCAAAAATGGCGATATGGGCGCCTGCTTGAGCAAAACTTGATGCGATGGTCTTCCCCAAGCCTCGCGATCCACCCGTGATGATCGCAACCTTGTCTTTGATCGAGAATAGTGAAGTCACATTCATCTTTGCTTCCCTTCCACGATGTCTGTAGGTTCTCTGAGCAAGTCGGTGATCGCCTGGTGCAGGTGACCATTTGTTGCCAGGATCGATGTCGGATCAATGCGCGGGTTTTCGCCCCCATCTATGCGGGTGACGGTCCCGCCTGCTGCCTCGACGAGGATGATACCGGAGGCCATATCCCAGGATTTGAATCCATATTCCCAACGCCACAATTCGAACTAGAGGATACACGTAAGCCAGCCTTGGGCAAATCGAGACATGCCAGGAGAGCGATCTTGTGTCAAACTAGGGCACTGAATTTCTCAGAAGCCTATGCGATTAAAGGAAAATGCAATGTTGAATGGACTCGAATCTTCCATCCTCGCCCTACTGCCTGAATCCCACCAGAAGAAACTTTCTGATGCCCTGGGAATTGTGAAGAAAGGTGGTCCGATTTTACGAGCGGATGAAGCACTATTGCCCGCTGAGCCGGAAGGAAAGCAAATCGCCAAACTAATCGATCATACGCTGTTGTTGGCCCAATACACACCCGTTGATGTTGATCGCGCCTGTGATGAGGCCATTGAGCATGGATTTGCTTCCGTCTGTGTAAATCCAATCTACGTCCCACAGATCGTTAATCGTTTGAACGGTACAGAAGTCAAAGCTGCCAGCGTTGTCGGATTTATCTTTGGGGCAGAGTTTCCAAGCATCAAAATTGCTCAAGTTGAGGCGCTCATCGATGTTGGGATCGAAGAATTGGATGCGGTACTAGCAGTTGGTTTTTTGAAGGCTGGGAGATATCTTGAAGTCGGGGAAGATCTACACGCATTAGCGCAGGTATGCCATCAAGCAGGCGTCATTTTTAAGGTGATACTTGAAACGGGCTTACTGACCACGGAAGAGAAGATCGCCGGTACGATCCTCACCAAGCATGTGGGTGCCGATTACGTCAAGACATGCACCGGGTTTGCTCAGGGTGAGGCAACGATAGAAGATATTGATCTCCTCCGCAGGATAGCAGGCTCCGATATGGGTGTGAAGGCCGCAGCGGGGATTCGTAGCTATGCAAAGGCTATCAGCCTCGTGAAGGCTGGGGCCAGCCGTATCGGTGCAACACAAGGTGTTGCGATCACGAAACAAGCTTCGGGATCCAGCACATAAAGGAAGTCGCGCGCCGGACAGAATTAATGCAACGAATGCTCTGTGCGTGCGATGATGTCTTCTTGCACATCAGGGCTGAGATCAACAAATCGAGCGCAGTAACCAACAACCCGTACCAGAAGATCCTGATATGCCTCCGGGTGGGCTTGAGCTTCCCGCAATATTTCCGTCGAAATTACATTGTATTGGACTTGCAACCCACCAAGATCATTCAAGTATGTCTCATTCAAGTGGATGAACTTCTGGATATCGGTTTCCTCCAAAAGCAACACCGGATTGAACTTCAAATTTAGGATCCCTCCACTACCGGCATGGGATAGATCCAACTTGGCGACCGATTTTAGCGTAGCCGTGGGACCTTCGTGCTCGGTGCCTTGGCTTGGGGACATGCCGTCGGATAACGGCCTTCCGTCTCGGCGACCATCGGGGGTAGCACCAACGTAGTGGCCATAATGTACATTTGCGCCCAGGGTGATAAAGCCGGTTGTGAACGGTCCACCAAAATTGTTGGTCCTCCTCTCGACTGCGTTGTATACCGATCTCACAACGTGCTGTGCAAGCTTGTCGGCAGCGTCATCGTCGTTCCCGAATTTGGGAGATCGCAGGAGGCGGTGTCGTAGCACATCATGACCTTCAAAATCCTGCGCGATGGCAGCGAGTAATTCATCCCAGGTGGTCACTCGGTTGTGATAGATCTGATGCTCGATTGCCGCCAGCGAGTTCGCTGTTGTTGCCGGTGCGATCGGCCAAATCACCGACCATGTGCGATCTGCACCACCCTGCGTTAGATCCCGGCCGGTTTCAATGCAATGCGGAGTGATCAATGATAGTGGTAAATGCGGCATCATCTCGGCTACTAACGGGTCAGCGATTTGGTTTATTGTTTCCGTGATGAGTTCGACTTGATACTCTACCTGTCTATCAAATGCGTCAAGCAGTTGTTGGAAATGCATGAATTTGTGAACGTCACCCGTCCTGGGTCCGACCTGCTTGCCTGTTCGTAAATCGACACCGTTATTTAGTGTGAGTTCAAGCACTTTAGGCAGGCACAACCACGACCA
>JBFFMI010000186.1:0-5248 GCA_041554155.1 Anaerolineales bacterium | reverse complement strand
GCTTATTAAACTGCATTCGTAATTGACGGAACCGCTCACGCTGTGATTCATTCGCAAGTAAATCTTCCTCAATTTGCGGAAGATCGATGATCTTCTCCAGGTCAATCAGGTTTTCCCTCTTTCGATAAGCATCAACGACCTTGTTGCGGGCGATCGTAAACAACCAAGCATTGAAATTCTGATTTCCACCGAAAGAATCCAAACGCTGCAACACAACCATGAACACCTGGGCTGTTAGATCTTCAGCCTCAGGATGATTGAACACCCGGGAATAGATGTACCGGTAGACATGTGTTGCGCAGGAACGGTAGAGCACGGCAAAGCTCTCCGGGTCGGATGCAGCCCGCCGGATTAAATCTGGCTTGATTACGATATGCTGATCTTGCTTTCCTTTTTGGGTATCAAGGAGAGCTATCGAGGTGTCATCATTGGCCTTCGATGTCATTGCCCCTCCAATGCAAGTGAGATCATAATCCATATTTACATATCGATAGAAAGCCCAAAAAGTAACACATGCACCACATTGATCAAGCCGGTGATCGGCAACTCCTGAATACTACTGCGCAGCGATCCTCTGGCTTTCATGGGATCACAATCTAGGTTGAAGACGAATATAGGACGACGTTCGAATTTGTATTGAGGAATGCTTGTGGAGGCTTAAATAGCTGGACAAGTCCAGTGGAACAAAACAACCCCTCAGTTGGGGCTATTTTGTTACCGATTTTATCGCTAATCGGGCATTTCACGTTTTTTCAAAAAGGTTGTCAAGGGCTCTCAGAAGCGTAGCACCGGATCGTTCCATCTTCATTTTCCCGCCGCTGCCGGCGTCTGCTCTATTCAATTGTCAGGCTGGAGCAACAAGATTTATACCTAAACATATAATAACGATTTCCTTGCACTACTTTCGGCATAATGCAAGTGAAGGTCTTTGCCACCATGAGCGCATGGCTCAATGTGATCACCGTCAAGATAAGGAGTACCTGAACAGATTCCAAATCGAGCTGGTCAGCTCCTGAGGATTACATGCCCTTCGACCTTTTTCTTGATAAGAACAGCATCATTGAGCAACCTGTGATTATTCAGGGCAAATTGAATCTGAATCTATCAAATGCACTATCTTTTTAATCCCCTCAAGGATAATAGAGGTAGAGAATTCTCTTGAAGGATCCGTGTATGGAAGATCAAATCGCAATTTCCCGCTTAAAACAAGGCGACCTGAACGGTCTGGAACCCCTTGTAAGCCGCTATCAGGTTCAGGCCGTCCATGCCGCGTACCTGATCTTGTATGACCGTTCATTGGCGGAGGATGTTGTGCAAACGGCTTTTGTAAAGGCTGCCCAACGCATCCATCAGTTTGACGATGGACGCCCTTTTGGGGCCTGGTTCGCCCGGATCGTGGTGAATGATGCGCTCAAACTCGCCAAAAAGCAGGCACGCATGGTTTCACTCGATGAGCCTCTGGAGGAATCCACTGTGCAACTCGCAAAATGGATCGCAGATCCAGCCCCGAATCCAGAGCAATTGGTGGAGCAAAAAGAAACTCGCCAGTTCATCCTGAAAGCCATTCATAGCTTACCTCCCGGGCAGCGCGCCGTGATCGTGATGAGATATTTCTTCGATATGCGCATGTCGGATATGTCCACGAAAACGGGGCGCCCGCTCAGCACCATCAAATGGTGGCTCAGAGATGCCCGTAAACGCCTGCGCGGCAAAATGGAACCCAGCAGAGCACCTGAGGGAGATAGGAGCCAATCATGAGTAACAAAATGATTCAGTCCATTTTGAATGACGTGCTGGAGGAGGAAATCCCTTCTTCAGAGGTCAACCTCTGGCCAGCTGTGAAGGCAGACCTTGTTGCGGGAATACACCAACAAAATCAACAAGGAGATACAATGAACACTATCAAACCTCGTCTCGTACCGCGCTTCGCACCGGCGGGCCTGCTGGTAATAGCCCTGCTGGTTCTCTTTATCCTCACTCCACAGGGACGCTCCTTTGCCCAAAGTGTTTTGGAATTATTCACCCGGGTGGAGAGTACAACCTTCCCGGTGGATGACTCCCAGATCGGGTCAGTCGCGTCCGATCAAGCATCCCCAACAACGCTGCCCCCCTCCCCACTGATCAGCGTTGCTGAGGCAGAAGAGCAAGTCGATTTCGAAATTGCTGAATTCTCCGATGTGCCTGAAGGCTTCGAGTACCTCGGCGTAAGGTTGTACGGAAAATACGTCAGCTTGGACTATATGACGAAAGGTTATGGTCATCTAATCCTCATGCAGTCACGCGAAGGTTTTTACCAATCGGAGTGGGACAATGTTCCTGCTGATGCTGTCGTCGCAGTAAAGATTGGGGAATTGGATGGCGAGATGGTCCAAGACACCTTTGTCAGATTTCCTGGAGAGACATTCGCAACTTGGAACCCTGATGCATCCTTCACACGCATGCGTTGGGTGAATAACGGTATCTGGATTGAGATTGCCCTATATGGTGATGCACATGATCATCTCGACCTGGCAGGGCTGATCAAGCTGGCAGAAGGCCTGACGACCCAACCGTAACTCAACACCCACTATCGTGGCAGGCATCTTATAGGTGCCTGCCACGTTATTTAATTTAAACGACCGAGGTTACTCTTCCCAATTTCACTTCCAAATTTCAATTAATTACCGGGTCTGTGGGACCTGATCACCTCCGGATTGACGCTTCGCGTAATTTGGATGATAATTGTCTTAATTGCGCGATTGAATACTATTCTTTCCATGGAGAGGAAAACAATGACGATGAAGATGAGGATCGCAGTAATCTTTACCATCCTGGCATCTCTGCTTGCAGCATGGCCTGTGTTCGCAGCAGCACCGTTGGATCTGCACATTGAAGTCGAAGAGTACTTATTCGTTAGCGGTGAACCATTCGCCGCCTCAGGAGCCGCAGTTGATGCGGGTGTGATTTGTGCAGTGGGAACGGTTGACGACCTGAGTTTTGCAGAACAGGGCAGCAGCCCAGGATTCAGGATCCTTCATATTGAAAAAGGGTTCACGTGTGGGGATGGTTCGGGCACCTTCTCCGTTAGCATGGAAGTGAAGTTATTCGATTCCGGAGAAACGACCGCCCGTTGGTGGATCACCGGCGGCACCGGTGATTATACGAATCTGCGCGGGCGCGGGTCGCTGGTTGGCACCCCGATTACCCTTGGCGAGAGTATCCTCGATGTCTACGATGGGAGCATTCAATCGCCTCTGCCTGCCGCAGCACCATTGGAGCTTCAAATTCAAGCCGAGGAAACCTTAGTAGGGAATGCAAATGATCCATTCACAGCCAGCGGAGCAGCAGTTTCTGCGGGTGTCATCTGCGCCACGGGAACCGTTTACGATCTGGATTCCGCAATTACTGACAATATCCCGGGATTCTGGATCCTTCAAGTTGATAAAGAATTCACCTGTGGGGATGGTTCAGGTACCTTCTCTGTCAGTATGCTGGTGAGATTGGACCTCACTACAAGGGAAACAACCGCTCGTTGGTGGATCACCGGCGGCACCGACGATTATGCAGATCTACGCGGGCGCGGGACGCTGGTGGGTACCCCGATTATCCCCGGTGAAAGTATCCTTGATGTCTACAATGGGAGTGTTCAGTAAGAACTCTCTACAGGACACCAATCGAACGATTACAAAAAAACCCGGTGCTGGGGTGATAGCACCGGGTTTTTTCTTTGCCCTCAGGATTGTCCCTACTACTTCCATCCTGGCTTTGGACGATTCGCAATGACCACGGAGTCCGTCCAGGATGAAACATATTTGACATCCGAACTTGCTCTCTGGTCTTCTGTCTGAAATCCAGGGGAAGCGTCCGATTTCTATGCGGATGGTGGATATGATCAATACCGCACACTAGTCTTACCGATATTAATTCGCATCCTGGAAACGTATGAGACGATCCCACGAGCATCCAGCCTCCAGTGACGTCGATATCATAACCGTAGCATAGCGTGGTTCGTGGTACCCAACCATGCTTTATTCAAGGCAATATGTTTCCGATTCCAATCAGAATCAACATTGTGCATAGGGTTGTATACAGCCGCTTGTATCTTCATTGAATTGCTCCTGCAGCTGGTCGCGCAACCAGGGGTTTCGCAGGGCAAGGCTGCATTCAAAATTGCTGTTCATCCCGGTGTAATCAATATTGGCCGAACCCAGAATCACATCCCCCTTATTGCTCCAGGCGATCTTGGCATGCATATACCTGTCTGTGAAGCGGTAAACACGACCGCCAGCCTTTGCGATGCTGCGGCACTTTGGCCTGTTGATGTAGTCAAAGGGACGCACCCGCGTCTGGTGTGAGAGCAGAACATGCACTTCTACACCGCTGCGCGCTTTATGCATCAAGGATCGCATGACCTGCCTATCGGGGAAAAAGCACCAGGTACGGATATAGATTGCCTGGTCGGCTTCTTCGATAAGTTCCAGCAGCGCGTCGCGGATATGCTTTTTTCGTCTTGGTACGGTGAGCTTAATCGAGGGATGGAGCGGCCCATTATCCGTGGATGCGCTCTTTTCGGGTGATTTCCTTGTTGAAAGATCCAGCACCTCATCGTACACATGGTGCAAGCTTTGCATGGAAGGGCTTTGAAGGCGCAGGTTGGTATCGTCCCACAACAGGTAATGGTCGGCAATGTTGGACCCACCAATGAAGGCGATCTGATCATCAATGGCACAGAGTTTGATATGCAGGCGATTGACGGAGGTAAGGCGGCGATCCGAGGGATTAAAGATATCCACCCTGACCCCACCCTCGCGCAGTTTCTCGAACAACTTAAGATTACGAAGGAAGAAGCGCCGCTTTTCCAGGAAGATCCCGAAGCCGTCGGTCATCAAGCGGACCCTGACTCCAGCCTGTGCGCGAGCGATCATCGCATCAGCGAATTTACTCGACCACTCTCCATGGACAAAGGCGTGATAGATCAGGGAGACACGACCCTCCGCCCTGTTCAGGTCCTCTAGCAAGCGTGTGTAGTAGGGGAGCACGCTGGTGTACAGTTCGATTCGTGCGCCTGTGAGCAAGTTGCTCATCGCCTACATAACCAATTTTTCAAGGTATCCACCGATCTCAAATGATTTGAACCCCATTCGTCTGGTCACGCTTGTTCAAATTGTTAATCATTTGAATTCGTACCCGACTTCAAGAGAACAAGGCGCACTTTGCACCGGATTGCGCTAACAATGGGCAGCTACCTTTCGTTCTTCTACTGACCATC
>JBFFMI010000185.1:0-5302 GCA_041554155.1 Anaerolineales bacterium | reverse complement strand
GGATACCGAAATAGGTGCAGTGCGCATACTTGATGTCTATTCCGGCCATGATGTTGGAAAAGCGTTGAATCCACAGCAGGTAGAAGGGCAGATAGAAGGTGCGATCGTTCAGGCGGCTGGTTACGCCATTTTGGAAGATTTTCAGCAGCAGGCAGGGATCGTGCGTACCAGCGAGCTCAGCACCTACCTGATTCCAACGATCCTGGATATCCCGCAGCGGGTTGAATCTCTGATCCTAGAAGTCCCTGACCCTATCGGGCCATGGGGCGCACGTGGGATGGCTGAAATGCCCTATATTCCTCTGACCCCTGCGATCATCGCTGCCGTGCAGGATGCCACTGGCGTCTGGTTCGATGAATTTCCATTGACCCCCGAAAGAGTCCTGCGGGGATTAGGGGTGATCGAACCCTGATGCGCACAGGCGAAGCACTTGTTCTAATCCGTGGAGGAGGCGACCTCGCCAGTGGGGTCGCTCTTCGACTCCATCGAGCCCACTTTAAGATCATCATGACTGAAGTAGCCCGACCTCTGGCAGTGCGGCGGGCGGTCTCGTTCGCTGAAGCGATCTATCAAGGTGCATGGGAGATCGAGGGGGTCGTTGCGGACCATGTTGAAGATGTACGCGCTGTCCAACGTGCACTCGCTGAAGGACACATTCCAATCGTCGTCGACCCAGATGCCGCGCTGATCCAGGAGCATCACCCATCGGTGGTCATCGATGGCCGTATGCTCAAACGCCCGTCTGATCTCGGGGTTTCTGCGGCACCCTTGATGATCGGATTGGGACCGGGATTCACCGTTGGCGTCGACTGCCACGCTGTGGTGGAAACCAAACGAGGGCATTATCTCGGGCGTGTTTACTGGGAGGGCAGTGCACAAGCCAATACTGGCATACCCGATCCCGTTGCTGGATACGATCTAGAGCGTGTCATACGCGCACCGGTGGGCGGGGAGCTTATTGGAGGGCTCGCGATTGGCTCACTGGTTGAGTCGGGGGATCAAATAGCACGCATAGGCGATGTGCCCGTCCTGGCGAATTTCGATGGTGCGCTTCGTGGTTTGCTGCATGATGGCCTGCAGGTTGAAGCGGGATTAAAGATCGGAGATCTGGACCCGCGTGCAGATCAGGAGTACTGTTTTAAGGTATCCGACAAAGCCTTATCTGTGGGTGGAGGCGTGTTGGAGGCACTGATCTCACAAGGAATTCTCCCAACCGGACAGACATAATGAAGTTGTCACACGCACTGCGTTTGCAAGCCGGGGATGTGGTTGCCATTGTCGGGGCAGGTGGGAAGACAAGCTGCCTGCGCACGCTCATGCATGAGGCAGCCAACCGTACCGTCTTAGCCACAACCACCAACCTCGGCAGGGTTGAAGCAGATGTAGCCCCCAAGCATATTGTCGTCGAATCCCCGGCTTCACTAACCTCCATTCTCGCAAGTCTTGAAGATGTGAGCGAAACCCTATTCACTGGTCCATTGAACGACTCGCTCGACAAGTGGACCGGGTTGGGCGAGGCAAGCCTCAAAAATCTGGTTGCGAAATCACAATTAACTGGCAAGGTGCTTGTAGTCGAAGCGGATGGTGCCAGGAGAAAGTTATTCAAAGCCCCGGCTGAACACGAACCGGCCCTTCCAGGTGAAGCGACACTCGTCGTGCCGGTCGTTAATATTGGGATCGTTGGGCGAGCGTTAACGAGTGATGTGGTTCACCGGCCGGATCGTATGGCGACATTGATCGGCTTGCCTGAAGGGATGTTACTGGAGCCTGCCCATATCGCGTACTTCATGCGGCATGAAGAGGGGGGCTTGAAAAATGTACCGGAGATAGCCCGGGTGCGAGTATTGATTAATGGTATCGATTCAACTGAGAAGCTAGCGTTCGCGCGAGCTGTCGCACGAGAGCTCCTCGCTGAACAACGTATCTCAAGCGTTCTCCTTGCATCCCTAGGGAACGAGGGCCCAGTACAAGAAGTATGGGGGAGAATAGGTGTGGTGATCCTTGCAGCGGGGGGATCAACCCGATTTGGGAGACCCAAGCTGGTACAGAAATGGCAGGGGCAAGCTATCTTGCCTCAGGTGGTTGATAAAGTGCTTGAGAGCGGGCTTGAGCCGGTCGTTGTGGTTCTTGGAGCAGAGCATGCTCGGGTTGCAGAAGCAATCGGCGATATGCCGGTGAAGACGATCCATAACCCTGCTTGGGCAGATGGACAAAGTACCTCCGTGATCGCCGGCTTAGGCGTGATAGAGGGTCAGTGTGAGGCGATCCTCTTCGTGCTTGGAGATATGCCCGCAATCACTCCAGGAGTGCTCAATGACCTTGTGGTTGCGCATCGAACGACGCTCGCATCAACCATCGCGCCGCAAGCCGGCGGGCGGTTGGGAAATCCGGTGTTATTTGATCGGCGCACCTTCAGCGAGCTTGCAAGTCTGGAAGGAGATCGTGGAGGTCGGGCACTTTTTGATCGCTTTCCACCCCATCCCGTTCAGACCGATGAAGGTGTTCTCTTTGATATCGATACGCCGGAGGATCTGCTTTCGGGATAAGACATCCTTCTATACAAAGCCCTCCCATTCTTTATTACCTGCATTGACGCAGCAATATCGTCAGGAATATCGAGAGCAGTGAATGCGAGAGGCGAGCTTTCATTGCGCGTTGACCCCTATTTCGCCACAATGCTATAATCAGCCCAAGATGTTCAGCGCTTGTATGTGTATGTCACCTTCCAAGAATCATCCCACGAACGAGGTCTTTCGGGCGTGGGTTGGCGCATACTGACAAGTACCGGTTGAATGATCACCGCCGCCCGATATCAGGAACATCGGGCGGCGTATGTTTTACCCAGGAGGGATTATGCTGAGAACTCATGGATGTGGCGATGTGCGTGCCGAACACATAGGAGAGACGCTCACCGTTGCAGGCTGGGTCAACCGCCGCCGCGATCATGGTGGTGTGACCTTTATCGATTTAAGAGATCGGTCGGGTGTCGTTCAGATCGTTGCCAATCCGGAAACTTCACCGGAAGCGCATGCACTTATCTCCGACGCCCGTTCAGAGTGGGTGCTGCAAATCGAAGGCAAGGTGCGCATGCGACCGGAAGGTATGCAGAATCCTGAGCTCCCAACCGGCGAGATCGAGATTGAAGCCCAATCGATCCAGATCCTCAACGCGGCCCGTACCCCACCGTTCTCGATCAATGAAGAAACCGAGGTCGATGAGAATGTGCGTTTGAAATACCGCTACCTCGATCTACGACGAGAACGGATGCGCAGAAATCTTGCGTTACGTCACCGGGTGGTCAAGTACATTCGCGATTACCTAGACGAACGTGGATTCTGGGAGATCGAGACGCCGATCCTGTTCAAGACAACCCCGGAAGGCGCGCGAGATTACCTGGTGCCCTCACGTGTACATCCAGGCGAGTTTTATGCCTTGCCCCAGTCGCCTCAGCAGCTAAAGCAGCTGCTCATGGTGGCAGGCGTGGAGCGCTATTTCCAGATCGCCCGCTGTTTCCGCGATGAAGACCAGCGGGGGGACCGCCAACCGGAATTCACTCAACTTGATCTTGAGATTTCCTTTGTCGAGCGCGAGGATGTGATCTCGCTCACAGAGGACCTTTTCACCACGATGGTCGAGAAACTGCTGCCAGAAAAGAGCATCATGCAGAAACCATGGCCCAGACTGACCTACCAGGAGGCGATGGATCGTTTCGGGCGTGATGACCCTGATATCCGCTTTGGGTTGGAGCTCGTGGATATCACCACGCTCGCAACTGATTCGGGTTTCAAGGTTTTCGATACTGTTGTAGAAGGCGGTGGAGAGGTTCGGGGGATCAATGCCAATGGTTGTGGCGGTTACAGCCGCAAGCAGATTGAAGAGCTTACGGCATATGTTGGACAATTTGGGGCGAAAGGGTTGGCGTATCTCGCACTCACCGAAGAAGGTGAGATGCGTTCATCCTTCGCCAAATTCCTGGAAGATGATCGACAGCAAGCGATCCTGCAAGCGTTTCAGGCTGTGCCGGGTGATTTGATCTTGATTGTGGCAGATCAACTTCCAATTGTGCATGAAGCCTTAGGGCGCTTACGCAACCACCTGGGTGATGTCCTTGGTTTGCGCGACCCGGATACACTCGGTTGGCTATGGGTGATTGACTTTCCATTCTTCACCTGGAATGAGGATGAATCCCGGTGGGATCCTAGCCACCATCCCTTTACAGCGCCGATGGTGGAGGACATCCCCTTGCTCGACTCTGCGCCAGGTGAAGCGCGTGGGCAGCAGTACGATATGGTCTTGAATGGTCTGGAGGTTGGTGGCGGCAGCATACGAATTCACGACCGCAGTCTTCAAGAACAAGTTTTTAACCTCATCGGGCTGGAGCATGAGGTCGCCCAGGAGCGCTTTGGTCATCTGCTGGAAGCATTCGAGTATGGCACGCCTCCGCATGGCGGCATCGCTCCGGGGATCGACCGCCTGGTACGCATTTTCGCGGGTGAAGATCATATTCGTGATGTGATAGCCTTTCCGAAAAATCAAGCCGCCCGTGATGTAATGGCGGGAGCCCCGACAGCAGCCGAGAAGGGGCAGTTGGAAGAGTTGCATATCCGCGTGATCGGAGAAGGCTAGGGAGAAAAATTCCAGTTAGACCGGATTTCCGATCCGGATTTGTGTCACCTTGTCAGTCTTATATCGTCATGGTATACATGGTGTACCCTGCTGTGCACGTGATGCAGCAAGAGGTTTTGAGCCAACACTTACTAAATGGGTTCTTTTGTCCGGCGTATGACGCGATAGGCTTCGGCCAAGGCGGAGTGCCTCGGTAGGAACCCGCCTGCGAAAGCAGGTTCAAAATCACGCAGCACACGGCACGGCGGGGAGTTTTTATGCGATGGAGTTTTCCATCGCATATTTTTTTAACTTTTTTTATTCAAATCCCAACGGTCAGGCAACAGCTCGGACGTATTTGCTTGTAAATCATTTTGAACTCAGGTAGACTCGTTGCGTTGTCGTTTCGGTATATTGTTTGATAAGGTCTGTGTATGTCTGGTGAACGTGAGCAAGCACTTGAGGCAGCTGTAAAAGACATTCAAAAGCGCTTTGGTGATGGGGCGGTGATGCGGCTGGGAGAGGCGCATCATCTTGCTGTTGAAACGATCCCCACCGGCTCGCTGGCGCTTGATCTAGCGCTGGGGGTCGGCGGTATCCCGCGTGGACGCGTGACAGAAATCTACGGCCCGGAAGCTTCGGGCAAGACCACGCTCTGTCAGCACATCGTCGCTGAATCGCAGCGCCAGGGTGGTGT
>JBFFMI010000184.1:0-5319 GCA_041554155.1 Anaerolineales bacterium | reverse complement strand
TGTTCTCGTTCGGTTACTTTTTTATCGGCATGGGCTACCCGAGCAAGCAATCCCCCGGCAGACGTCCAGATCTGGATATCCGCTTCCGTGAACTCAGGCAGGGGTAAATCAGCTAACTTGCGACGGAAATGGAAAGCAATACGATTGCGAATGAAACCTTCAACTTCAGCCTCGCGTGCGGTAATTTTTTTCATAGCAGCTTTATGCTGACGCAAAGGGCCGCGCAAAGATTTGCTCAGGTATGAAACTGGGTCAACATTGGTTTTCTGTATCGCTTCAAGGATCTCACGCACTACGTGATCGCGTGAGGCCTCCGAAGGATTTCCTGAATCGATCATGTGGCTGAGCGCATCGGTCGCCAGGCGTTTATCCTCTGGGGAGCGGATCGCCTTGCGCAACGCCTCCAGGATCAAGCTCCGTTCTTCATCGGAAATTGGGGCAGCCATATAGATTTCTAGTGAGGCCCAGTCATTGGCGGATATTTCGCGCAAATTGAATAATAATTCCTTGAGACAATTACGTTCATCAAGGCTGATCTCGCCATCGGACCATGCTGCTGCGATCAATGCTTTAGCGAGCGTCAGGATGAGTTCCTTGCGAGTTTGATTTGCCATGAGTTAACCCACCTTCTTGACGTGGTTATGATCCTATCACACCTTTATGAAGCAACAGCTCACCCTTGTCATCCCGTCCGTAGGGCACATTGTCCTATCCAGGTATGCTGGTGATCACTCAAGAAAACGATATTATGCGTATACAATTCGATTGGATAAGTGTCTTAAAAGTGAAAGAGAGGAAAGGGGGATTATAAGATGAAACGATCAACATCTGCCTTCTTCCGTGAGGCCAGGAATCTGCAAGACTACTCCCTTTTCGATTTCATGCATGGCTATGTATATGCCCGCTGGCCATACCTCTACATCGGCGTTGGCACGGGTGAACACCCTGTCGCCAGAGCATACCAGTACCTCGTTTCGCGATTTACCCATCGTGCCTCAGGCTCAGGAGAAGACAGGGAACAGCCAAGGGGCATGGCGAATACCTATCATGGCAAGGTGCTCCTGACCGAGTCGGCTCATGCCCTTGTTCGAGTTGAAGAGGATGTGGAGTTACGCGATTTGGAGAGAGTTCTCCCGTATCCAACAGCCCGTGACATCGTTCTCAAGAACCCTGACCACATCGTAGTCCTGAATTGCCCCTGTCGTTCGGTCCGGGATAATCCCTGTATGCCACTAGATGTGTGTATGATTGTGGGCGAACCATTTGCCAGCTTTATTCTGGAACATCATCCAAACCGCACTCGATCGCTGTCCCGCGATCAAGCGATCGAGCTCTTAAATCAGGAACATGACCGAGGGCACGTGCATCACGCTTTTTTCAAAGATGCGATGCTGGGTCGTTTCTACGCCATCTGCAACTGCTGTAGATGCTGTTGTGGCGCTCTCCAGGCGATGCGCAAGGGTAGTCCGATGATCACTGCTTCCGGCTATTCAGCACAGGTGGATGAACGGGCATGTATTGGCTGTGAATCGTGCATAGAAGTCTGTAACTTTGATGCGCTCCAAAACATCGATGGGCTGACAACGGTCTTCCAAGACAAATGTATGGGCTGTGGATTATGCGTTGATAAATGTCTTGAAGGTGCGCTTTATCTCGAACGGGATGCAAGTAAGGGTATACCGCTGGAGATCGAGAGATTGATGGAAGCTGCTACAGTTAACGCATCTTCCAGGCATAAACAACCTGTTTGAACCTTTGAGATCTTCATCACAGTACTATAATTATTCACCTCGTGGATCAATCTAGAAATGCGACAAGGCCCACGGGTACTACCCAAGGAGCGAAGATGGCGATCAGCCAATTAGCCCGGACTATCAAGGAATCTCCGACACTTCGACTAAACGAAAAAGCGCGCTTGCTGCGTTCACGCGGCGAACCGGTGATCCACTTGGGTATTGGTGAACCGAAGAATAAAGCGCCGATCAACGCGATCCTGAGCTCGGCAGCCCGGCTCAATTCTGGGGAGGTGAAGTACACACCGACGGATGGGACGCCCTCGTTGAAGAAGGCGATTATCCGCTATATGGAAGAGCATTACGACAAGCTTGTTGCGCCCGAGAATGTCATTGTATCCAGCGGCGCAAAACAATCGCTCTTCAATATCTTATTTACGCTACTCGACCCTCAGGACGAAGTCATCCTGCTGGCGCCTTATTGGGTCAGTTATCCTGAGATGATAAAAATGGTTCATGGTGTGCCAGTCGTAGTTACACCTGAAGACGGTACTTTTCACCCGCGCATGGCGGAAATCGAGCAGGCGGTATCTTCTTATACGAAGGTGATCATCGTCAACAGTCCGAATAATCCCTCCGGGATCGTATTCTCGCAAGAGTTTATCGCTGCATTGATCGATTTTTGTGAAAGCAAGGGGATCTATATCATCTTGGATGATATCTACCATAAGCTTGTTTTCGATGGAATCAAAGCCGTTCCGGCCTATCAGTACAGTGATAAGGACCTAGAATCGACCCGATTGATTGTAGTTAATGGTGTCTCCAAGCTATACGGGATGACCGGCATCAGAATCGGCTGGGTGGTTGCTCCACAGAAGATGGTGGAGGTGATGCTGAATATTCAGGCACAGACGACATCGAATCCTTCTGTAATTTCCCAGGCTGCAGCAGAAGGCGCCCTTACCGGGGTGCAAACCGCTGTGGAGAGTCTGCGGCTCACGATCCAGAACAATCGTGATGTGATGATGCAGGAAATGCGAGCGTTCAATGGTGTGCATGTGACCAAACCACAGGGTACTTTCTATTGTCTTCCAGATTTCAGTGCCTATAACCGGGATTCTGTCGAGCTGGCGAACTTCCTGCTTGAGAAGGCGATGGTGGTGACTGTGCCGGGGGTCGAATTCGGCATGGAAGGTTATTTGCGCTTGAGCTACGCGGGGGCTGTAAAAGATGTTATTGAAGGCGTGGAGAGAATGAAATGGGCGCTTGACCCACAAGCGCCAAACGAAATTTACATCGGGGACAGAAAACTGATCAGGGATTGGTTATGACGCAAAATCTTCTCAATATTATTACCCCAGCACAAGAGCATGCCACGGCCTTGAAGAGCGACTTCGGGCTGGAGAACCATGGCTTGGTCAATCTCAATCAAGTCTATTGGAATCTCCCGGCCGAGTCTCTATACGAAGAGATCGTTTTCAGGGGCGAAGGGCACATAACCCAATATGGCCCCATCGTTGTAAAGACCGGTCAACACACGGCTCGGGCGGCTAATGATAAGTATGTTGTGCGAGAACCCTCCACAGAGGGTGATATCTGGTGGGGGGAATATAACCGGCCATACAACCCGGAATCATTTAATCACCTCATCAGCCGACTGCAGGGTTTTACACAAGGTCGAGATCTCTTTGTGCAGGATTGCTACGCAGGTTCGGATCCTGACTACCGGTTGCCCGTTCGTGTGGTCACGGAATTTGCATGGCACAGCCTCTTTGCCCGCAACATGTTCATCCAGCTGGAGTCTCAAGAAGCTTATCGTCAGCATGTCCCAGAATTTACAGTTTTAGCATTCCCAAGTTTTCATGCCTATGAACCCATCGACGCCACGCGCACGAAGACGTTCATTATCATTGATTTCGACCAGAAGCTCTGTGTGATCGGGGGAAGCTCGTATGGAGGAGAGATCAAGAAATCGATCTTCACCGTATTAAATTACCTGCTTCCCTACCAGAATGTCATGCCGATGCACTGCTCGGCCAATGTCGGTGAGGATGAAGATACCGCGCTCTTCTTCGGGCTCTCGGGAACTGGAAAGACCACCCTTTCAGCCGATCCCTCTCGCAAATTGATAGGCGATGACGAACATGGTTGGAGTGACAAGGGGGTCTTCAATTTTGAAGGTGGCTGCTACGCTAAGGTCATTCAACTTTCACCAAGCGCTGAACCCCAGATCTTCTCAACCACACGTAGATTTGGCACGATACTGGAAAATGTTATTTACGACCCGGTTACTCGCCTCATCGACCTGGATGATGATGAACTCACCGAGAATACTCGCGCTTCCTATCCACTGGAATTCATCGCTAACGCTGTCCCCGAAAAAATGGCAGGGCATCCTAAGAACATTGTTCTTCTAACGTGTGACGCATCCGGAGTGATGCCGCCCATCGCCAGGCTAACCCCAGACCAGGCTTTATATCAATTTATCTCCGGTTATACGGCCAAAGTTGGGGGCACCGAGATTGGTCTGGGCGAGGAACCGGAGATCACCTTTTCCACATGTTTTGGCGCGCCATTCATGGTCCATCACCCAAGCAAATATGCCGAACTGCTCAAAAGGAAAATCGAACGCTACCAGGTCAATACCTGGTTGCTGAATACTGGTTGGGTGGGGGGTCCCTATGGAGTAGGGAAACGGATCAGCATCCGCTACACACGGGCGATGTTGAACGCAGCCTTGAGTGGGTCTTTATTGAAGGTGAAATTCAAGCAAGACCCGATCTTCGGTTTTGATGTCCCCACGACATGTGAGGGTGTACCGGATGAGGTACTGGATCCAGCCTCAGCCTGGCCCAGCCAGAAGGAATACCGGGATAAGTATGAGCAGCTGGCGGCGCGCTTCATTGATAACTTCCGAAAATTCGCCGATGAGTGCCCGGAGGAAGTCGTCGCGGCGGGACCTGTGATATAAATCTCCGCAATCGAAACCCAGGATAGCCTTGCATATTTCGGTATATAGGTGTACCTATGGCGTCGCCTCGCTGATAAACAGGCTGGGTACGGCATCGTTCTTGCTTGAAACGAATGGATATGGTTGATTGAATCCTATGAAAAATGATTCGAAATCGTTTGCCAACTGGAGTATCGGGTGTCTTACAGCAGCCTTTGCTGTCAGCGTGCTAGTGGCCGGGGTGCTGGTGCATATTGTCGTGCGCGATCTCACAGCCACCTACACCGGCGTTGGGTTGAATCCTTTCCAACCTCGAGCAGCCGATTCGACAGAAGCCGCTGGCGAAATTGGGGCAACACCCACATTAATCCGCCTCGATAGTGCGCCGGAACCCTGGGATGGTACCTCGCGCGTGACCTTGCTGATTATGGGCATCGATTATCGCGATTGGATTGCGGGGGAGGGGGCACCGAGAAGCGATACGATGATGCTTGTCAGCGTCGATCCAATCACGCTGAAAGCCAGTATGCTGTCGATCCCGCGCGATCTGTGGGTGGAGATCCCGGGATTTACCTATAACCGCATCAACACGGCCTACATGCTCGGCGAAGCCTACAACCTGCCAGGCGGGGGACC
>JBFFMI010000183.1:0-5319 GCA_041554155.1 Anaerolineales bacterium | reverse complement strand
CTGAATTCATTTGGAATCAGGAGCAGGTGTGCCGACCTAGCCCTCTTTTACGTAAGGCTTCCCAAGCGCCTCGGGTGTCGCCGCCCCCCATTTGGTGCGGAACCATTTGGTCGACATCAACACCAGTGCGCCCAGCGTGATGGCAAACGGGACGGTGCGCCAGATATAGCGCGATAGCAGATCTGGCAGCACAAGCTGCGGGTTCAACGAAAGCTGCCAGAGTGAGCCGAAGAGCAGTGATCCCGCCAGCAGGATGAGCGGATTCCACATCGAAAAGAAGACCAACGCAAGTGCAATGAAACCCCAGCCCATGATGAAGTTATAGTTCCACACCGGGTTGTAATCGAGCGAGAAGATCGCACCGGCAAGCCCCATGAGCATGCCTGCTGTTACCACGCACAAATAACGCGTCCTGGTCACGTTGATGCCGGATACTTCAGCGACGACCGGACTTTCACCCACAGATCTGATCCGCAGCCCCAGGTTTGTTTTCGATAGCACGAACCAGATGATTACGGCCAAGGCAATCCCCAGGAAGAAGAAAGGGGAAAGGCCAAAGATCGACGGGATGCGATCCAGTCCAAGCGGGCCTGCATAAGGGCTGCCGATATAGGTCGTGAGGCCAAATCCCAGGATCCAGATGCCCATCCCGCTGACAACTTGATCGCCACCGAGCGTGATGGAGAAGAAGCCGTGCAGGAAGCCCAGCAAACCGCCGATGAGGATTCCGACCAGGAACCCGAGCACATAACTGCCCGTCGTTGTAGCCGTGATAAATCCCAGCGTGGCGCCAAAAAGCATCACCCCTTCAACGCCAACATTAAGGATGCCGGATCGCTGGCCGATGAGCTCGCCTAAGGCGGCGATGGTAAAAATTGTGGACGCATCGAGGCTCCTAATCAGGAATTCCTGCATCAAAGCTCTCCTTATGCCTACGGCTGAATACAACCCGATACCGATAGAAGAATTGAAATGCAACCAGCGTGATCATGAGTACGCCCAGGAGCGCAAAATCTACGCCAAAGCTCATGCCCAGCTTGCCCTGTACGTAGCGCCCTCCCACCGATAAACCGCCGAACAGGAAGGCTACCGGAATGGAGGCGAGTGGATTCCCTTGCGATATCAATCCGCAAATGATGCCATAGAAGGCGAGATCACCAAAAAAACCGTAGTTGCGGGCTATTTTGTAAACGCCCGGAACCGCAGCGAAATAATGGTAGCCGGCCAGACCGGCTAGTGCGCCACCGAGCAGGAAGACCAGCACCGGTATCGACACCCGGCTGATCCCGGCGTATTCCGCCGCAGTAGGGTTAAGCCCAAAGGCCCGGATCTGAAAGCCCAATTTGGTCCTGGCAAGGATGAAATACAACAACAGCGCGAAACCCAATGCAAGGAAGATCGTGAACGGTACATTGAAAAGGATCGGTGGCTGGAGTGAATTGGGCATTTCAAAACTTTCACCACGGCCGCCGGGGTTCATGAAGGGGCCGCCCTCTTTGATCATGAAAGACACGAACCAGAAGGCGATGAAATTCAGCATCATCGTAACAACGATTTCGTTCGTGTTTAGCCGGCCTTTAAAATACCCGGCGATTGCGCCAATCAATGCCCCGCTGACCATCGAAGCAATGACCATTAAGCCTATCACCCATCCGGTGCCGATATCCAATGGTTGCGAGCCCCTGAATCCCAGGGCCAGCAGTACACCATAAACAGCCAATGAGCCGATGTAAAACTGGCCGCTCATCCCGATATTCCACAGACCGGCCTTGAACGGCAAAATGAAGGCGCAGGTACAAAGCAGCAGGAAGACAAAGCGATTCAAGGTGATCGGCAGGCCAAATGGATTGAAAAACGAGTACGAGAAGATTTCCTCGTACGCCGTCAATGGGTTGATCCCGGCCAACAGAAAGATCAAACTGAACAGCACCAGTGCTACCAGAATCGCCAGGATGGAGATTGACGCCGCCCGCCAGCCTGAGAGCGATACCCTTTTTTGAAGCTTCACTGTCGTTCGACCGAGTCTCATCTGGCTTCACCATCCATTACAATGCCGGCCATCATGGCCCCCACGATCTCTCGTTGGGCGCTTTCGGCAGGTAGTATGCCCATGAACCTGCCTTCATAAATCGGTGCGACCCAATCACTCAGGGACATGATCTCATCCAGATCCTCCGAAATGAGCAACACCCCTGCTCGTTCTTGTTTTGCTTCGATCAGTTTGTTGCGCACAAATTCGGTAGCACCTACGTCCAGCCCCTGCGTCGGCAGGTCCACAATCACAAGCCGTGGATTCCGTGAGAGCACGCGTGCGAGGATGAGTTTTTGTAGATTTCCGCCAGAAAGGGTCTTGGCCTTCACCTCCACCCCGGGTGTCGCCACGTCATAATCCCTGACCAAGCTCTCTGTTAGCTCACCCAGCTGCCGGTAATCCAGGATGCCGCGCTGGGAAAATCTTCCATCAAAGTAATAATTCATGGCTGTGTTCTCGACCAGGCTGAAATCTCCAATCGAGCCCATGGATATGCGATCTGCCGGGATATATCCTACGCCAGCTCGCCAGCGATCCATTGCGCTGGCAGAGGTTATGTCCTTATGGTCAAGCTTAATCACGCCCCCTTCTACTTTACGCAGACCTGCCAGCGCCTCGACGAGTTCACGTTGTCCATTCCCGGATATGCCGGCCACGCCAAGTATTTCACCTTCGTGAATCGAAAACGACAGCTGGTTCACAGCTTTGTGGCCTTTGTCGCTAGAAACAATTAATCGGTCTACTTCAAGGATCGGCTCGCCGCGCTCCACCCTGGCGCGTTCTACCCGGAACATGACCTCCCGGCCGACCATTTCTTTCGCCAGGCTTTTCTCGGTTGCGTCTTTAGTGTCGATGCTGCTGACGACCTTTCCCCGCCTTAACACCGTCACCCGGTCACTGATCCGCAGAACGATGGGCAACTTATGCGTGATGAACGGTACGATCGCCAGATCAGCTTCCGCCATTGCCTTGATTGAATCGAGCAGCTTGTCGGTTTCCACCGGCGTGAGCGCAGAGGAAGGTTCGTCCATGATCAGGATCTCTGCCCCACGATAAAGCGCCTTGAGGATCTCGACCAGCTGTTTCTCACCCTCAGAGAGTTGCCAGACCTTGGTTCGGAGATCAAGTGAGAAGCCGTACTTTTCACAGAGTTGAAGGACTTCTTTTTCGGCCTGTGCAAGGTTTAAAACCGCCCCAGCCTTCGGGTGGCCCAGGATGATGTTCTCAATGGCCGAGTGCGCAGGGATCAATTTGCGATGCTGGTGCACCATGCCGATCCCCAGCTCTATTGCATCGAGCGGGGATTTGAAGTCCACCGGCTGACCGGCGATGTAGATCTGACCTTCATCCGGTTGATACTGGCCAAACAGAATTTTCATCAACGTTGTTTTTCCCGCACCGTTTTCACCCAGGACGGCATGGATCTCACCGGCGCGGATCGAAAAATCGATCGAATCATTGGCGGTAACGCCGGGGAAGCGTTTGGTTACCCCTCGCGCCTCGAGCAATGTCTCTCCACGCTGAAGGCCGGTCAGCATACCTTTGCGCACCCGGTTTGCCGCTTTCTGCTCACCTGTCATCTGGTCTGGTTGCATCGAATACCTTCACATGTGTGCAGGTTAAGGGAGTGAACTCCCTGATAAGTCAGGTTTGAACACGATCCTATATGCATATTCTTGTGGCGCTGTTGTGAACTTAACGAAATGCATGGGGGGCTCCCGCCTGGGGATTTCCCCTTGCCCGGGAGCCCCATGCATACGTTGTAGACATGAAGAAATCATGTCTGGAACACGTTTTTAGGACCGTCGCCGGTCTACTCCAGAATCGTCACGCCCTGCAAATCGAAAGCGAATTCCGAAAGCAAGAACGCATCACTGGGCTCAGCACCCGCCTCTTTCACCGTTGTGCCAGCGGCAGGAATGGGTAGCCCCTCGAGATCCAGGCCGGTGCCATTGCTGACGAAAGCATGGGCTGTGAATGGATCCCAATCGCCGGCGATCATCTCGTCACGACGCTGTTCCACCAAATCGACAATCTCCTGTGGGACAAATTCCAGCGCTGCCGGGCTGATCGCACCCACGCCAACCTTGTTATCGTTCATGATATCCACTGTATAGACTTCAGTGCCGTCCGCCAGTGTCATGGATGAATCCATACCAAGGTAGATGATCGTCTCCGGGTTAGCCTCTCCGGCCATAAATTCCTGGATCATCTGATCGTAGAGCACTTCCCAGCGCGTGTCGAACGAGATTGCCACAGTATTGGTATCTGACCAGCCGTAGAAACCGACGATATCCATGTCTTTACCGACAAACCAGATACCCTGTTCTGTAGCCACATCCAGCGGTGAGCCAGAATCGGTCTGCTGGGTGAGCACATCCACATCGTACTGCGTGATAAGCGTTTCAGCGATGTCGCGCTCTTCGGTCGGCAGGTACCAATCACCGACGTACTTCACGAAGATATTGACCTCTTTGCCCAGCATCTCGGCCCCGTCCTGCACCCCAAGGATGAAGCCATTTTGCCTGCGGATGACCTGCACCGAGGGGAAGGCCGATACGATGCCGATGTTGCCCGTCTCTGTCAGCGCCGCTGCGACCAGCCCTTCGAGGTAGAGGGCTTGATACTGTCGCGGGAACAGGCGGATGAAATTCTGCTTGGTGGTGAGGTCACTGGCGATAATCGAGCCGAAGTAAACATCAGGGTATTTTTCCGCAATATCCTGAAGTGGTAGCCCCATGAACTCGGCATTACCGATCACGATATCCGCACCATCAGCGATCATTTCCTCTGCATAAGGCACAGTAAGATCTGGCCCGACTTCCTCGCGGAAGACATAATCGACATTGTCGTAGGCTGCTTCAAGACGATCACCAGCGCGGTCGTGCGCCCCAGACCAGGTCGTGCCTTCAATCACACTGAAGTGCTCAATCGCCAGCGTGATGGTCTCTTCGGCCACATCTGGGCCCGCGGCTGGTGCACACATCGTTGTTAGCAACCCGATGACAACCAGCAGAACCGCGATCAAGAGATATCTGCTTACTGAATTAAGTCGTTGCATTTCTCTGCTCCTCCAGAATATGACGTGCCTTTGGCTTCTATGCTTCTCATCCTGCTAAGTGCTTCCAATTCTCTCGCTTTCACCTCCCTCTTACTTAAGAAGAACTTCTATAGATTGTAGAGAAATTCAAAAACCTCGTCAATTTTCCACCCCTAATTCATAGCCGACCGTGTTACTCGCATTCTGGTGTTCCTGCACAGACGGACAAATGGCGCCAGCCAATATT
>JBFFMI010000182.1:0-5334 GCA_041554155.1 Anaerolineales bacterium | reverse complement strand
GCCAAGGATGAAGACCAACCACCCCCAGCTGCTTGGTTGCAGATCAAAGGCATTAAGTGCCTGGAGCAGCAAGAATCCACCCAGCAGGAAACCCGCCAGGCCGATGGCCAGCTTCTGTATGGTTACAGCCAGAACCGCGCCGATCAAGCCAGCGAAACCTGCAAGGAGAATCGCAAGCCATGCATTTTGACCGTCGAATAAGCGGCTGGTGAGTTCAAGCGCAGCGAAGAATCCCACGGCTGCAATTGAGAACCAGTAGAGCTTACGGCCGAGTATGGCAATTACCGCACCGGCAAGCAATTTCAAACCAGAGATCATAATGGAAATCCCCTCCTGGCATTGGACAGTTGAAGGATCTCGCTCTCCTTGATCCAGCCTGCGTAAACACCGAGGGCTGATCCAGAGAGCACTCCGAGCAGTGCGGATAGGAAAGGACGCTTTCGCAGGAAAGCGAGCAGCGCACCCAGAGCCAGGAGAACCGCCAAAGGACCGTTAACACGCCGGACGATTACATCTGCTTGATCGGGTTCTAAGCCGCGTTGGACAAGACTCCATTTCAAGATCGGGCCGCCATCGATGCCTGGTATTGGAAGCATCGATGCGGTCACCAGAAAGATGTTCATTGCTACTGCGGCATCCCATAGTTCACGTGCCATTGAGCCCGGGGCACTTCCACGGCGTAGCTGAGACAACAACGGAAGGAGAGCGGCATTGAAAAGGGGTCCTGCCAGAGAGCGTTGGATATGTTGTTGGGGGCGAACCTGCGGATCATCGAGATCGAAGTAGATACAGCGTGGCATACCAAAGATTATGTGCATTTCATCCATTGGCTTACCCAGCACGTGGGCACCTATCAGGTGCGACAGGTTGTGCGCCCATTCGGATCCAAGTATGACGCTTGATGTCATACCTGCCAGCAACACCTGTTTGTGTAACGGTCGCCCTTGTGCGCGATGCTGCCCGTACCAGAACATCAACAAGAAGGCGCCGAGCTGTGAAGCCGGGAACCAGGTTTTGCTATTCACCAGAATAGGCGTTTCCCAGAGGTAGCCTATGATACGAGAATTTGAATCCATTCGGTCTGGCTCACTTTAGTGATGGATTATGACCTTGCCCTGTTGCTGACGCAAATTGGTTTCGCAGGCACTGCATGTGCTAAGATGTCCCTCGGAGCAAACCAATGATCGAATTAAAGGATGTTCAGAAGATCCGTGAAGGACGAGCTGTAATTGATATCCCAAAGCTGTCCATCCACAAGGGTGAGATTGTGGCTTTTGTGGGACCTGCCCAATCGGGGGTTGACGATCTTTTTGAACTCTTGATCGGGCGTGAGATGAGCAACCGGGGCAGCATCCATCTGGCGGGGTTGGATCCAAGAGAGGACAAGGTCAAATTCAGTCTATCCGTTGGTGTTCAATTCGAAGCCGATGGATTGTATGAAACACGAACGGCACTGGCGAATTTAAAATTTACCGCCAGGCTCTACGGATTAGACCGAGCCCGGCCTGAAGAAGTGCTGAAACTTGTGGGTCTGAGCGATCAAAGCGGATCGCGCATCGATCAGCTTGCTCCGGGCCTGCGGCGAAGGGTCGCTTTTGCTCGAGCGCTTCTGCATCAACCCGGCATTCTGCTTCTCGACAAGCCCTTTAACCGCTGCGATCAAGGAACCATAGAAGCGCTTCAGCTGCTGATGCGCGAGCTGGCCGATACTGGCATGAGCGTGCTCATTTTCGATCTGGATCGCGCCAGGCTTGAATCGCTTTGTGACGTTATCTACTTGATCGAGGGGGGACGGATTGTCGACGCATCGTCCCTGGAAGAGAGACAGGAAGCCCAACTGCCCTTCAAGATACCGGTAAAAGGTGAAGGCGCTGTGACTTTGATCCACCCGGCAGAGCTGATGTATGCCGATGCCGATGAAGGAAAAGCCCAGCTTCACGTCGTAGATGGCAGAGTTCTGCGCAGCCAGTTCACCTTGAGCGAATTAGAACAGCGCTTGCAACAACGCGGCTTCTTCCGAGCGCATCGTGGTTACCTGGTCAATCTTCAGCATGTGAGCGAGGTCATCCCCTTCACGCGTGATAGCTTCAGCTTGCGCTTAAGCGATCCGGAAGGCTCGCTTGTCCCTCTTAGCAAGACCGCAGCAATGGAACTGCGGGAGCTGCTCGGCTATTAGCCTGCCCTAGCGTTCCATTTCCCATCACCAATAACCGCCATTCAATCCCCTGAATACGCCATTCAGCGTTTTTTTGTTGATACGTATGCTCGCTTTCGCTAGTCTGAGACAAATCACGAAGGGCAAACCGCCAGGTGGCGGGATGAGCCGGAAAGAGTGAGTTTTGTAGCGGAGGTGTGGAAATGAAAGCGATTGATGTGAGGCAATTGACACGTTACTACAATGGCCTGTGTGCTGTTGACGGGATAAGTTTCGAGGTGGAAGGGGGGGAGGTATTTGGTTTCTTGGGACCAAATGGCGCCGGAAAGACGACCACGATCAAAATGCTAACAGCCCAGTTACGCCCGAGCGAGGGCCAGGCATTTGTAGCTGGATGCGATGTTGTCCTGGAACGTGAAGCGCTTAAACCCGAGATCGGGGTAGTTTTCGAATTTCAGAACCTGTATGAGCGGTTATCCGGGCGGGACAATCTGGTGTTCTTTGCGCGTGTCTATGGGATATCGCGGCGACGCGTGGATGAAGTGCTCAAACTTACCGGGCTTGCACAGCGCGCCGCTGATCGAGTAAAAACCTACTCCAATGGCATGAAACAACGGTTATTGATCGCCCGTGGGTTGCTACATGAGCCCCGGGTCCTCTTCCTGGATGAGCCGACACGCGGCCTGGATCCCGGTGTCGCTCGTGATATTCGTAACATCATCGCCGTGCTGTCAGACCAGGGTGTGACAGTTTTCCTGACAACACACTACATGGAAGAAGCTGATCGTCTTTGCGATCGTGTCGCCATCATCCATGAAGGGCGCATCGTTGCAACCGGCGCACCGGCTGCATTAAAGGCTGAGTTTGGGTCGGATGGACAATCGACGCTTGAAGAAGTCTTCCTCAAGCTTACCGGACGGGGGTTGTACGGATAAACACGCAGCTGCTGGCAATCCAGCCCTACTGGTCTAGAATTCTAGTGGTTGCGGTTGAAGCTTTGTAAAGAGTCGAAATGGCAACCTTGAAGGAGTACATCATGGTTTCGGAAGCGAGTTTAAAAAAGGATCGGTTGCGCATTATCCTGGCGATCACTGCCAAGGATCTGGTTGAGGCGATTAAGAACAAAAATACCCTGTCGGTGATCCTGCCGATATTGTTCATTCTAGCGGTCTACCGGTTTCTGCCGAGCTTTTCTCATCGCGACGAACCTCCAACTTTGTTCCTTTTCGATCCAGGGGAATCTTCTTTTGGTCTCGAGTTGCAGGATAATCCCTTTCTCAATATCTATCTCTCATCTTCAGAAGAGAGAATGAAGCTTGGAATAAGCGAGAGCGAAAGTCCTGAGCTCGGTTTGGCCTTGCCTGCAGATATCGATACGATACTCTCCGAAAACTCCAGCCTGGCACTGGAAGGATATGCGGTTCACTGGCTGCCGGATGAGCAAGTGATTGAACTGGAACAAGCAGTGGAAGATGAGCTGTCGGCTATGGCCGGTAAACCGGTGAATATTGAGATTGATGCCACAAGCATCTATCCCGAGCTTGAATCCTCAGGTCTATCCTATTTGATGGGGCTTTCGCTCACCTTCAGCGCTGTGATGATTGGGGTCTCTTTCCTGCCTCATCTCATTCTGGAGGAGAAGATGACCCATACGATGGAAGCCCTGCAGGTAACTCCAGTGCGACCGATTGACCTGACCCTCGGTAAGGCGCTTGTAGGTATGACCTACGCCATGATTATCGGTGTGATCGGTATTGCACTCTATGGCCCGCTGATCACCCACTGGGGTGTAGCTGTACTGGTCTATGCAGCCGGGTCGCTTTTCATGATTGCGCTCGGTCTGATCCTGGGTACCCTGTTGGAAAATCGCCAGCAGTTGATGCTCTGGGCCTGGGTGATCCTGATCCCCTTGTTAATTCCGACATTTCTGGTGATCATGAAGGAATTGGTACCCGATGGGGCAATCGCCATCATGCGCTGGATCCCAAGTGTGGTGCTCAGCCGGGCGTTGACCGCAGCGACGATTGAGGCTGTAAGCCTCTCGGATTATCTACCAGAGCTCGCAGTGCTCCTGCTTGGTTCACTCCCTGTGTTGGGTCTCGTCGCCTGGATCATTCGACGTAAGGATCGATGATGAATAAGAAAACTACAGATAGCCTGCGCATCATTGTTGCCTTCGCCTTGAAGGACATCCGCGATGCCATCCAGAATAAGATGATCATCCGAGTCGGTTTGGGTACTTTGATGGTGTGGTTATCATCAATGGCTTTACCGCTCCTTCTCTCCATGCGTTCCACGTATGAGGTGAGGGTCTTCGATCCAGGGCGGACTGAGATTGTCCGTGAGCTGGCAAAGGATGACCAACTGGATATCCGCAGGGTGCGTTTTGAGGATGAGCTCAAAGATGGGGTGGGGGCTAGCTTTGGGCAAACCCTGGGGTTAATCATTCAGCCCGATGTGGACGAAGCGCTTGCCGCAAACCGATCGATTACGCTACAGGGCATATATCCGCATTGGATGAAATCGGAGGATGTGACTGCCTCAGTCACCGCGGTTGAGGCTAGCCTGCAACTGTTAAGCGATCAACCGATCCTGGTCGATACCGAGAACGGGGCAACCTTTCCGGCCTTCACTTCGGTAGGTCGTCCTACGATGGTATCGAGTGCGCTGGTGATTGTGATCTTCACCGTGGGCGGAATGCTCACTCCCTACCTGATGATCGAAGAGAAGGAAAAAGGAACACTGGCAGCCTTGATGGTCTCCCCGGCAAGCCACAGCCAGTTTGTCCTGGGAAAAGCCCTTGCGGGTATGTTCTATAGTCTGATCGTGGCTGCCGTTGCCCTGGCTATGTCGGGACGCTGGATCGTGCACTGGGATGTCGCAATTCTGGCTACGCTGTTTGGGGCATTATTCACCGTCTCGCTGGGTTTAGGGGTCGGTGTGATCACGGAAAATCCCTCGAGCATGGGCTTATGGTTCGGGCTGTTGATGATGGTCATGCTGGTCCCGGTATTCCTGGATTTTTCTACTGCGCCGAATGAGCTCAGCTGGTGGCAGGTCTTGCTCCAATGGATGCCATCGATTGGTTTCTCCGATATGCTGCGAGCTTCCTTCGTTGGTCGCTTGCCACAGGAGGTATACCTGCGTGGGATCTTAAGCATGCTGGTCAGTGCAGCGGT
>JBFFMI010000181.1:0-5430 GCA_041554155.1 Anaerolineales bacterium | reverse complement strand
CTTGAGGCTACCGAGACTCCCCAAAACGGAGCAACGCCAACTGAGATACCTGTGCTCGCCGTCGGCCAGTGGGATATTTATGATTCATTTCGATTGAAAGCCAGCCTTAGGATCCCGCCACAGTTAGATGCGCGTGATTTCGGTCAGAGTATCCTCATTGGGAATTCCAACCTGGAAGAAAGCACATTTCCTCTCTTCATGGAGTTGCGATTTGATCAGGCCGGTTCCTACCGGCTGCCGGAAGGCATTGATGCGACAAATCCCCGCAATGTCCTGGAAGCGATCCTGGTTGAGCTTGAGGAGACGTATACCGAAGTGCAGCTTGTACGACCGATTCAAGATGTCAATTTCAACGGCATTGGCGCCGCCGAAGTTGCAGCTCGCGCGCGCCTGGTAACTGCGACTACAGAGTCGAATCTGAACTGGTACCTGGCCGTCGCCATCCGTGACGAAACGGTCGTACGCTTCTATGCTTCCTCCCCTTCCACAGCTGGGGTGACCTATATCTCCGTTGCTGAGCGGATCGCCGATTCGTTCTCGCTCATGGATTGAGCGATCCTGGCAGACGCGCCATCTTAAGGCTTCTAATTTACCCAAGGACAATATGGATGACGATATCTGACACCTCTACCGGGGTTCATTTTTCGATACAATCATGTAGACGCTAGCCTTGGCAGAACGTTACATCTGCGGGCTTCGCTCTGGACTCGCAAGGTATCAAAGGGCATGCCAACCAACCTGCCGCCGAACTATTTCAAAATAGAAGAGCGCTTTCGAGAAGCCAAGACGAACGAGGAGAAAATTGAGCTTCTCGAAGAGATGATGAGCGTCATCCCGAAACACAAAGGGACCGATCACCTGCGCGCCGACCTGCGGCGCAAGTTATCCAAGTTTAAAGATGCCAGCGAAGCGCGAAAGAAAACCGGACGCCAGGGCTCAGTCTTTCAAATTGACAAGGAAGGCGCGGGGCAGGTCGCCATTGTCGGGCCTGCCAACAGTGGCAAATCAGCCTTCGTGGCTGCCGTAACCAACGCCACTCCGGAGGTGGCAGATTTCCCCTTCACATCCTGGCAGCCAACCCCCGGCATGATGGCGATCGATAATATCCAGGTCCAGTTGATCGATACTCCAGCCCTGGATCGTGAATATATCGAACCGGAATTGCTCGATCTCTTACGCCGCTCGGACATGATCCTGATCCTGGTTGATTTACAGGCCACACCGTTTGATCAGCTCGAATCAACCGTCGCCACACTCAGTGAGAGCGGCATTATTGCCGAAGATCGTGTGGATCAGTATCCCGATGATCGCCGCTGGTATACCAAACCCATTCTGGTGGTCGTGAACAAGTGCGATGAGGAAGGACAGCTGGAGGATTTCCGTGTTTTCTGTGAACTGCTGGAAGGCGGCTGGACCTGTATTCCCCTTTCCGCAAAAACCGGACTTGGATTGGACAACCTTCAACAGGAGATCTACGAGCGACTTAAAATCATGCGTGTCTACTCCAAGGCGCCGGGTAAAGAACCGGACAAGAACGCACCATTTGTGCTGGACATTGGCACCACCGTGGAAGTATTTGCTGGTAAGGTGCACAAGGATTTTGTGGACAACCTCAAATCCGCACGGGTTTGGGGGAGCTCTGATTTCGATGGCCAGATGGTCAGCCGTGACTACGTCTTGAAGGATGGGGATATCGTCGAGTTGAAAATTTAGCCTCTTCCTCCATGCGTCCATCAACAGGTCTTTGAGGGGCAATCAATTTGGCGCCCCTTTTTCGTTTCGCACCCATGAGTCATCAGGGGAGCAGATTACACATGAAACCGTAAGGCTTTGTTAATCTACTTTTGGAGAGAGAGCAGGTAAAAAGTAGTCAACACATCATTACCGCAACGGAGGGAAAAATGGCTGCTGATATGGAACTAAAAATGGCAACACTGGGTGGCGGATGCTTCTGGTGCCTCGAGCCGGTTTACGAGGAGCTACAAGGTGTACGAGAGGTAGTGGTTGGATATGCCGGCGGAGAGCATCCGGCGCCAGATTATAAGTTGATCTGCACGGGCACCACCGGGCATGCGGAAGTCGTGCAAGTAACCTACGATCCACAACTGGTTAGCTACAACGAAATCCTGGAGATCTTCTTCAGCGTGCACGATCCGACAACCCCAAATCGCCAGGGGGCCGATGTCGGCACACAATATCGCTCAATCATCCTCCACCACGATGAAGATCAGAAGCTTGCAGCCGAGGCGCTCATCAAGTCCCTGGATGGCCAGGAGATTTGGAAGAACCCGATCGTTACACAGATCGCACCCCTTGAGACCTTCTTCCCTGCAGAAGACTATCACCAGGGCTACTACCGAAAGAACCCCGGGCAGGGATACTGCATGATGGTCGTTGCGCCAAAGCTGAAAAAGTTCCGCCAGAAGTATGCGGAGAGACTGAAGGAGGCTTAGTCGGCCGGGGTAGCTCAGTGGGCATCCAGCACGATCCCGGCTCAAGCGCCAACTTGCACTGCGTTGCAAGAATGGATGATACTTAGCACACGATGAAGGAGTGACGATGCCCTTTGTAAACCTCAGCGAAGTTGAATCTCAGGAGATCATCCCCGGGTACAGCGCCACTTTTCTGCACAGCGAGAAGATGACGTTGGCATATTGGACAGTTCAAGCCGGCGCTGAAATGCCCGTGCATGCGCATGAGCATGAGCAATTCGCCAATGTTCTCGAAGGTGAGTTCGAGCTCGAATTGGATGGCGAGAAGCGTACGCTGCGGCCAGGAATAGTCGCAGTCATTCCCTCGAACATACCCCACGGAGGACGAGCGGTATCGGACTGCCGCCTGCTCGATGTTTTCTATCCAGTACGTGAAGATTACCGCACGAAATCAGCTGGCTAACCAAGACTCCCCAATATGGGTGATTGATTGGACAGCCTCGAAGGTATATGCTGAACCTCGTATAGGATAAAAGGATTCTCCCATGGCAAAAGCAATGGCTCTCTTTCTCCTGGTCCTGGTCATTCTTGGGTGGTTAATCCTCAAACCGGGAACCTTTTTCGTCCCCCCTTCGACCTATGAGCCCAAAGGGGTAATCCTGCTATATTATGAAAAGTCTTCTGCCATGCCCTTCTTTTCATCACCTGAGACCCTATGCCTGGCTCAATTTGGTGAAGTAACGACTACCTGCCTGGAAAAAGGGGAGTCTACTTTACTCTCCCTGTCTCGCCGCCAGATCACACGTCTACCCTACGCGGATTGGGCTTACCAACTTTTTCTCCCGCAACAAGAGGTGCCATTCCAATTCTCTCCCTAGGACTCTGATGAATCTGTAACTTCAAGGAACTTAATGTGACATTGCCCATCTTGTCGCCTCCCTAAAATTCACCTATGCTAATCAGGCATGATGGCCAAGAAGAATTCTGAGCTGTCCGACACACTGCTCAAAACCAAAAACCATATCCCCCGTACCCGATCGGTTCTTGTGCACCGGCCGCGGTTGATTGATTTAATTAATCGTCACAAGACACCCTGTTTCACCCTTATCTCCGCTCCAGCAGGCTTTGGAAAAACAACACTCCTCAGCGATTGGGTACAGCAGCACCAGATCCCGGCAGCCTGGGTTTCGCTTGACGCTGCCGATAACGACCCGGTTCGATTTCTCAGCTACGTCTCTTCAGCCTTGATGACGATTGACCCCACGGTCGGTGACGATGCCTTGGCAGCCATTCAATCCCCACAGTCGGTGTCGATCGATCGCATCCTGACCCTGTTAATTAACGACATCGCCGAGTACGAGGGATCTGTCGCATTGATCTTTGATGATTACCAATTTATCCAAGCAGAAGAAGTGCACAACGCCCTATTTAATGTGCTGGATCATCTACCCGAGAATCTTCATCTCTTGCTTGCCAGCCGGGTGGATCCACCCTGGCCGTTTGCACGCTTCCGTGCTCTCGGTTCGATGAACGAGATAAGAGCAAGTGATCTGCGTTTCACACAGGATGAGACGAGCGCCTTCCTTAACGAGATGATGGATCTGGCGCTTTCCCAACAGGAGATTACCCAGCTGGAAGAACGAATAGAAGGCTGGATCGCTGGCTTGCAGATGATCGCCCTCTCTCTCCAAGACCGTGCTGATCGAACCCAGTTCATTGATGCATTTTCAGGCAGCCATCGCTACATCCTGGATTACCTCATGGAAGAGGTCCTGGAGCACCAGACCGAGGACCTGCGTACGTTCCTGTTGGAGACATCGATCCTCGACCGCATGTGCGCGGACCTATGTCACAGTATCACCGGCCAATCCAGGTCACAGGTTATGCTTGAAGAGATTGACCGTTCCAACCTTTTTCTCGTGCCACTGGATGATGACCGCCGGTGGTATCGCTACCATCATCTCTTCGCCGACCTCTTGCGTAGCCGACTGAAGGAAATCCATAACGATCGCATCCGTGACCTGCATCAAGCTGCAAGTGCCTGGTTCGAGCAACGCAATTTGATCAACGAGGCCATACATCATGGTTTCGAGGCCGAAGATCGTGCTCGAAGTATTCAACTGATCGAGTCCAACTCGCTAAACCTTGTCTTTCAGGGTGGCTTAGGCACACTCGACCGCTGGCTCAACCTCCTTCCCCCTGAAATCGTGGAAAGGAATCCGCTTCTCTGCCTCGCACAAGCATGGGTGAGTGTGTACTCTGGCAACATTAAAATTTGCCGGGAGGCGCTGCAGCACTGCGAAGAAGCAATCGCTATCGGCGAAATTGTCGGGGAAGATCTGAATTTCATCCGGGGTCAACTATTAGCCGTGCGCGCCTATGTTGCGTGGTTTGATAACGACATAAAAACATCTGAGATATCCGCACGCGAAGCACTCTCCATACTCCCCGAAAGTGACACCATGGGAAGAGCCTGGACATCCGAGGTCCTGGGAGCCATGCTCCGGTCGCAGGGCAAATTTGATGAAGCTCTGGTGCACCTCAACCATGCCATCGACATCAGCACACGCGCGGGAGCCCATCACATCGCAATTGATGCGCTCTGGGAACTGAGTGTGCTCACTTTCAATCGCGGGCAGCTCGATGAGACGTTGGCCATTTGCCAGAGAGCGCTCGATCTGGCCAATACAGCCATCCGTGAAGGCAGCCGCCGCTTGCCTGTCGTAGGCTACATTTACGCGCGCATCGCGCTTGTATACTGGTCACGCGGAGAGTTAGAGCCTGCGCTCGAGCAGGCTCTCGAAGGCGTCCGGTTGAGTGAACGTTGGGGGTTTACGGATGTGCTCGTGATGAGTTACAACGCATTGGCGCGCGTACAGAGCAGCCTTGGTGATCCCGAAAAGGCCCTACATGCCTTGCAGCGCGCCAAATCCATTGCCGGCGACCTTACGGAGCATTACCTCAAGACGATCCGTGCGCTGGAAGCATTGATACACCT
>JBFFMI010000180.1:0-5526 GCA_041554155.1 Anaerolineales bacterium | reverse complement strand
GCTGAGCTGGAAGGTATGGGAACCAGGGAGAAAGCCGATCTGATGGGGGATATGGTGCAGCGCGCCATTGAGCGCGGCTAACCCGTCCAGATCCGCTTGTGTGAGCAGCACACTCTCAGAGCCCGAAGCCGTGTCTACGGCATGGACTTCGTGGACATTCGTAGCCTGGTTTAGCCAGATAAATACCGCTAGTTCGCCATCGGTCGAAAGGATGACCTCAACGGCGTTTCCGCTCGCCGTCAATTGGACTGGCGAACCACCCTCCTGCCAGAACCAGATGTTCCCGTCGTTGATATAGGCGACGGTAAGGACCCCTGGCGTGTTGGGATCGGGTGTATCTGTAGCAATGACAGGCACCGGTTCCGCACCTTCATCCAGCGTAGCATCGGGGAGCTTAGGCTCACCGTCTGAATCCACCGCCTGCAGCGTGGCCGCAACAGTGGTGCTCAACACCTCTTCGTTGACTGGCAGGTTGCAGCCAGCCAGGGATAGACTGCTGAGAATTAACAAGCTCACCAATTTACGTTTCATGCTACCGCTCCTCAACCGCCACACTTGCCCGCTATTACCCGCTAAGTTTCCAGAACTTAACCGTATCGACAAATACCTTAAAGTCATTTGTCTCGGATGAACCCACTACCAACCCGAAGCGTCCCTGCGGATAATCATCAAGCAGGTATTCTCCAAGCAATTGATCATTGGCAAAAAGCTTCACCTGCTGCCCAACCACCATCACGCCCAGGCGATTCTCCTTATCCGAGCCCGCCAGGATAGCGGTATTAAGCTGCCAATTTTGTATACCGGTGTAGTTCTCACCATCCCACTGCCAGAGCCGGAAGCGGCCACTGCATGAGAACTCAGCGATGTAGCCACGTGTCGGATCGGGGACACGGAAGATCAGTCCATAGCGGTCAAGCCCGCTGCACTGGTTCCCTGTTTTTGCCGTGAGCTCCATATAGAAGTCGGTTTGATCAGCCCCGGCAGCCACGCCCCACTCATCCGAGCCACCTACATCCTTCGCATCCATGACCAGGTATCCACCATCGATTGTAAATTTGGTGTTGTCTGTGCTCACCAGATACCAGCGGCCCTGGGTATCCATCGTGTCGGTCCAGGTCGGTGCGCCAAGCGAGACCAGATCCGGATGCTGGTCGGGTTCTTCGCGCACAACCAGTGTATTGTCGGCCGCCAGGCATTCGGGGACCCAATCAACCGGGAAAGCATAGGGATTGATCAGATCACAAGAGGGTGTCGCCTGTCCGGCATAGATGATGATCCAGTTGTCAGCCTCCTTCGCTGCGATGAAGTAGGCTCCCTGCAAACCCCCGCGCGCGAGCTTGCCTTCGATCTCGGAGACCGTGATGCTCGATTCATCCAGGTCCACATCGACGTAGTCGACCAATGCGGCTTTGATCTGCTCGGCATCGGTCATTGCTTCTGGTGCCGTCGTGCTGGTGGCGGTGGGTGTCGCTGATTCGAGCGGCGCTGACAGAGTCGCTGTCGGTACCGGCGTGTTTTCAGGAAACTCCGTCTGCATCACTTCCAGCGCTTGCAGCGTTCCGGCGACGATCGCGTCAAGATCGGGCTCTGCGGTGGGAATCGAACAACCAAACAGGGAGATAGAAACGATCAAGCTCAGGACAACTGCGATACGCCTATTCACGGCAAATCTCCTTTTTGCTCTAGAAACCAACGCCATCAGAATAGCACGATTCTCAGACGACTGCAGAGATCGTATTGTTCCCCGATTCATCAGCGTGTTGAATGCCAGGTCTGGGTCACTTCATCCGCGATTCGGGCACGCGCTGCTACCAGTCCTTCTCGCTCGACATACCTCGAATCGGCAGGGGCACGGCAACGCCATGCCCCTGGTATCCTACGACAGTGACAGATTTAGAAAAAAACCAGCGAAAGGACAATCCCCAGCACCAACCCCGCGTAAATGAAGAACTGCGAGAAGGGATAGAAGTAGCTTTTGATAACCTCACCATTTTCAAGCCGCAGCTCGAGCATCTCGAAGTAGGGTCGAGGTGCACGCCGGTACCAACCGATCGCCTCGCCCTGGATCCCGATCAGCTTTTCGGCCTTCATCCAGCCGAATAGGAATTCGAAGATTCGGACTGGCTGGCGATAGTCCAGGATGATAAAACCGGTCGCGTCCTGCAGGACCAGGTCTTCACTGTAGAAGAGCCCCGGAACGCCACGGCCAATAATCTTGCCCCTGATCGTGCATGGGATCGAGCGCACACGCGAGACTTTGACTTCCTCGATCAACCCCTGAACTGTTTCCTCTTGATCGAAATTCCTTCGATAGGAGAAGCGCCGCTTTAACCACCAACCCAGGCTGAGGAAGAAAAGCGCGGTGCCAATACTCCCGAGGGGGAGCCCGATCACGAGGTTGAGCATCACAAACGCCACAACCCCCACAAAGACGCCGATCAGGGGCAGATAGTTGATGAGTAGATCGACCAGGAACTCATCCCAGTAGCTCTCTGGCTTTTCAGCCCTGAAGCTGAAGCGTGGGCTGCCACCCATCGCCTTGGTTTGTTTCTCCAGCGCTTGGATTCGTTTTGCCGGAAGAGGGTGTGAGGAGGCCAGCTCATAGAACGCTGCCCAGGGATTCCAGAGATCCCACTTCATGGCGCTCTCCATCGAGGTCGCCGATACGGCACCCGTTCCAGCACTGGCCAGTGCCAGGGCCTGCGCCACTTTGGGATCAAAGATCCCCAGGGTTCTTGCCCCGATCATCCTTGCGTCGTCCTTCTTGCCTTCTTCCTTCGGCGCCCGCGCCAATCCATAGGCGATATTGACCAGCGCCGTAGACAGGGAGTCGGGCTTCTTTGAAACCTCGCCGGCAAACTGGTCGGCATAATACTCGCGCACACGCGATAGCAGCAGCACGATGTATTGGCTGACGATGTAGGCAATGAAGGATAGAGAACCAATAAGCGCAGCATAACCCCCGCGATCGCGTTTTCGACCAGCCGTACGCATCGTGATGTAGAGCACGTAGAGGACCAGGGGTACCGCCGCAGCGGCGGTCATGACGACGAAATCCCAGTGAGCGATATGTCCGAGTTCATGGGCAACAACGGCGTTGCGCTCATCCGGATCAAGCAGATCCAGCAAGCCTGATGTGACAACGAGTCGAGCATTGCCGGGGTAGTGACCGAAGGTAAAGGCGTTGGGGTTGCCATCCTGGATGACGCCGAAGCGCGGTGGGGGGATGTTGCGCTCGGAGGTCACCCGCTGTACAAAGGAGGCCATCTGTGGATCGATATCCTGGACATCCCGCCACTCGATCTTGTAAATCCACTGGATGATCGTCGGGCCGAGCAAGAATTGGAGCAGCAGTATCCCCAGCGCGAAGAAGACCGCCACCATCACAGGCAAATCGGCATAGGTGATTACACCCATTCCAATGGCAAAAAGCAGTCCAAAGAGCAAAGCCAAAACGATGAAGGATCGTAAGAACAGGTTTAACATAATCACCTCTCCTCTGATTGTTCAGGGTTCCAGTGACCCCTCAATTTCCACATCGTTAACAACGACACCCACCTTCTGCGAAGTTGGGTGTTGAACCATGATTTGCGTATTGTCTCCTCCCCGCCAGGACTGCGATGAGTGGCTCGCGATGAGGCAGATTCTATGTCCCCATTCTATAGGACAGCGCCATGCATGTCAAAAAACGGGGCCTACACCACCTACGCGTAGGCATCTCGGGGGCGAGAAGCCAGTGAGCGTTTGATTGGACGCATATCCAATCTTTCACCTGCGGATATCCAATCCCGGTGTCATGCTCGTGGATCTCATCATCGGGGCAGCCTACCTCAGCCCATATCCCGAGAGAAATGTAAGCATGGCCAACCAATCAGCCACCCCCAGCGGGGGAATATCGATGGATTTACTTAGAGAGGGGGATGCGTTACTCCCGATGCACGAGGAGCAGGGTCACATCATCAAACTGGTCCCCACCGGCGGTATGCTCTTCCAGCGCTGAAAGTATTTCGCTGAAAGTACCCGCGGGTGTGGTTGATGATCCTTGCAGGAGATCCTGGAAACGCCGGTTGCTAAAGCGCTCCCCAGCTCCATTTTGTGCATCCGGAATGCCATCGGAGTACATCACCAGCAGATCGCCTGGATCGAGTTGCAGTGTCTCCACTTTGTATTCTGCATTCTCAATGGCGCCAACGATAGGACCGGTTCGTTTGATCAGCGTGAGGATTTCTCCTGCGCGCATCACATAAGGGGGATCATGACCCGCGTTGATATAGCAAAGATCCCCGGTATGCGTGTTGAGAACTGCGAAGAATAAAGTCGCAAGCATCGGCGACTCATGGAAGCGATAGATATAACGATTGGCCAATCGAACGGCCTGGAGCAGGCAAATTTCTGGTGTCGCACAATCTTCTGCATTCAAATCCTCGGAGAAGGTATCCGAAAGCATGGAGGAGCGCAAGATCGTTCGGTAAAGGGCCATATACATGGCAGACCCGACACCTTTATCGGTCACATCTCCTAAAAGCAGACCAACTTTACCGGATCCAATTTCAAATACATCGTAGAAATCTCCGGCGACCTCCCGTGCGGCTTGAAAATGAGCGAAGATTTGCCAACCCTCAGGCTGAGGGATATCGGTTGGCAGAAATCCCATCTGGATTTCACGCCCGATATCCAGTTCTCTCTCAAGCGATTGGAGATAGCGCTGCTGCAAATCTCGCAGGCGTTTCTTTTCGAGTCCTGCATTCAAACGGGCTTGCAACACTGCGGGTTCGAAGGGCTTGGGCAGGAAGTCGGTAGCCCCCATTTCAATACCGCGCACCATGTTTTCCAGGTCATTGGAGGCCGAGACAATCACGACCGGGATCTCTCGCCAGGCTTCGTTCTCCTGGAGCGCTGCCAGAACCCCAAATCCGTCCATCACTGGCATCATCAAGTCCAGGAAAATCATATCCGGCGGTGAGCTTGCGACGAGATCTAACGCCTCTCGGCCGTTCGATGCCGCGAGTATTTCCAGATCCTGAGCGCTCAATTCTTGCTCAAGAAGATCGATATTCAGGGGCTCGTCATCGACCAGCAGTACTTTTGCTGGTTGTGCTTGCGTCGATCTGATGATCTTTCCCGTTTCAGGCATAAACATTAATCCCCTAATAAACGTTCGAGTGTCTCCAAGAGCATGGTTTCATCGATGGGCTTGGTGAGATAAGCGGCACAACCGTTGTCCAGGGCTCTCTGTCGATCGGCTTCCATGGCATGCGCGGATAAACCAACGATGGGGATCGGATTCAATGCTACAGATTCCTTGATCTTATTTGCTGCCGTCCAACCGTCCATGACCGGCAAGGACATGTCCATCAAGATCAGGTCTGGTCGCTCGGAGTGCGTGAGTGCGACACCCGTCTCTCCGGTGGTGGCCGTGACGATCGCATACCTGTCTTCCAGCAGCTGGATCAGCAGGTCCAGGTTCAGTTCGGTGTCTTCAACGATTAAGATCTTCTTCATTCAGCCTCACGCGCCGTCGCCCCT
>JBFFMI010000179.1:0-5543 GCA_041554155.1 Anaerolineales bacterium | reverse complement strand
GCCTATTACGGCGCACAAACCCAGCGAGCTGTTTTGAATTTTCCCGTCTCTGGCATGCGTCCCTGGCGGGCGTTCATATGGTCCATGGCGGGGATCAAATACGCGGCTGCAAAGGTCCATCAGGACCTGGAGCTGCTCGAAGACACGATCGCCACAGCGATCATGGATGCCGCCCGGGAAGTTCTTGAGGGACGCTGGGATGCCGAATTCGTCGTCGATCCTTTCCAGGCAGGCGCTGGAACAAGCCACAATATGAATTGCAATGAGGTGATCGCCAACCGGGCTACGGAACTCCTGGGGGGCAATCTTGGTGAATATAGGGTCCACCCCAACGATCACGTGAACATGGCCCAATCCACAAACGACACCATCCCAACCGCCATTCGGCTGGGCTGTTTGTGGCGGCGGGATGATTTGATGGCAACGCTTTCTGACCTGGTGTTGGCTTTGCGCAAGAAGGGGGAGGAATTTGATGACGTCGTGAAATCTGGCCGCACGCACTTGCAGGACGCCGTGCCGATACGGCTGGGCCAGGAGTTCCATGCTTATGCGCGTGCTGTTGAACGCGATGCTCAACGGATCCAACGGGCGGCTTTGGGGCTAGCACGGCTGGGCATCGGGGGCACCGCTGCCGGGACGGGTTTGAATGCGCACAAGGAATACCCAGCGCGTATGATCGACGCACTCATGGATCTAACGGGGCTCGAACTTGAAGGCAGTGACGATCTGGTGGAGAGCATGCAATCCATGGCGGACCTGGCTGATTTCTCCGCTTCGATGAGAACCTTGTCGATCACACTGACGCGGATCGCCAATGATTTTCGGCTGCTGGCTTCAGGGCCCGCAACGGGTTTGAATGAATTGAAATTACAGCCGGTACAACCTGGCTCAAGCATCATGCCGGGTAAGGTTAATCCGGTACTCGCCGAGATGCTGAATATGGCGATGTTGCATGTGCAGGGTTGTGACCTGACCGTAAGCCTGGCTTCCCAGGCCGGTCAGCTGGAACTGAATGTGATGATGCCGATCATCGCCCATAACCTATTCGAGATGATGCAGGTCATGATCGGGTCGATCCGCGCATTTACCGAGAAGTGTGTACTCGGCCTGGAGGCAAACCGGGAACAGGCGCGCCATTGGCTGGAGCGTAATGCGATCATCGTTACAGCACTGAATCCGTTGATCGGATATGCAAAGGGCGCTGAATTAGTGAAAGAAGCGCTTGCAAGCAATGTTACGGTCCGTGAGCTTGCCGTGCAGCAAGCCGAGCATGGAGAATTGGTCCACCGGGATTCGGGCAAACCTTTGTCTGTCGAAGAAGTAGAAACAGTGCTTGATGATTTACGGCGCTTGACCGAGGGCGGGATTGTAGGTTAAGTGTTATAAGGTAAGCGACCATGATCTAAACGGCAAAGGGCGACCGACCGGTCGCCTTTTCATTTCGCTCCCTCGGTGTGGCCACCTGCCGGGTCGATGGACATAAAACGATCAGCGGCGATAGACAAATCCCGGGGGCGCTCGCCACGCTCGCTCGCATAAGCTACATCAAGCTGCGGGAAACTTTTCAGCTGTGTGCAGGGATGAAACCGCCTCTTGTCTTATCGATCCCAGCCCACTCGAAAGTGGTAGGATTGATTAGGCTGGGTAGCAACCGCGCCCCAGAAACGGGGTTTTGAATTGTGGAAGATAGCCAAGGAGAATTTGAATGTTGGTGAAGGGCATCCTTGTATCGATTCTAGGGTACTTCATCGGATCTATTCCTTTCGGTTTATTTATCGTTCGTCTGCGCAGGGGACGCGATATCCGTCAGTGGTACAGTGGTAGGACTGGAGGCACGAATGTCATGCGTGTCGCCGGGTTCTGGGCAGGACTAGCGACGGCGATCCTCGATATCGGCAAAGCCGTGCTGGCGGTGTTCATAGCACGCTGGGTAACTGGGGGCGCTGTATGGGCGGAGAGCCTGGCTGGCCTGTTGGTCGTCCTCGGCCACAATCAATCGATCTTTCTTTTGAGCAAAAAAGATGGCAGGTGGGTTTTCGGCGGCGGGGCGGGCGGTTCGGCCGCGTTTGGCGCTGCCGTTGGCATCTGGCCTCCGCTGCTATTTATTATTTTTCCCGTTGAACTGCTGATCTTCACTGGGATCGGGTATGCCTCAATCACAACTTTAAGTATTCCCATCGTCGCTGGGATCGTACTTGGGATCCGGGCCGCTATGGGATTGGCGCCGTGGGGGTATATGCTCTATGTGCTCGGCTCGCAAGTGCTTATCTTGTGGGCTTTGAGGCCCAATCTGCAGCGCCTGGCGCGGGGAGAGGAACGGCTTGTGGGTTGGCGTGCTCGTCGTAAGATCGCCCGCGAGGCTGAGGCCAGTCGAGCAGAGACAGAAACTGTCACCGATACAACCACAGATTCGAACATGGAAAATTAATAATCTAGCCCCGACTACGCGAGAAATACGATCGCGGCCAAGCCAACACCTGCGACCATTCCCAATTCGACCAACGTGCCGACGCCAGTATCTCGCTGTTCAAGGCTACGCGCCCATCCATGGGCCAGATATACCCATAGGGCCAGCACAAGCGAGGCTTTCAACGGAGATAATGGCCAGTAATGGAAAGCCCAGGCTGCCTGCGCGCCCAGCGTGCCCGTCACCAGGGCATAGACCAACGATCGCTTCGGGTGGATCGCCTCCAGACGTTGCAGTCGCCAGCTTACTGCAACGCTGGCGAGGAAGGTAAGTGGCACCAGATAGAAGGCTCGCAGGTTAACAGCATGGATAGCAAAGAAGGCTCCCACAAGCAGCAGGTACGCCAGTGTCCGCAATCCTACTCGAGCGTAGTCATAGCGGGGATCGCTGGTATCAAAGACGATGAACTCAGCGACTAAAACTGCGATCAACAGCAGGACAGCAAGCGGTAAACCGATCCAGAGGCTGGGTCCAGTGGGAAGCTGGGAGAGAATGGCCCCGATCCCAAGCGAAGCGAGACCGGGAACGATCCAGTGCTCCGCAGTGCGGGTTGCATCGTCGGCGAGCGGGTGCCCACGCACGATCCAATCCGCTCCAGCTGCTGTCAACGCTGCTGACAGTGTAAGTAATACAAGGGGGGTGTTGAAATCGATGCTGATCATTAACCCGAACAAGGAGGTCTCCAACGCCAGCTCAGGAAGGTCCACAATGCGTAGGAGCGCATAGATCAGGATGACGAGTGCAGTGAGTGCACTCAATCGATCGCGATCGGCTTGGGGTAATCGCTCGACCATAGCCGCATTCTAGCACTCTGTGCTTGTTACTGTCTACGATCCTCACGGTCGTCACAGTGGCATTTGTTACCTACGTACGCCTATAATGTGATCTATGGTTTACCTATCACCTTTTATTGGGTACGTACTTGCTGTGATCATCAACCTCCTGGCAGACAGCCTGCCTTCCAGCAGGAGCATCCAGGTGAGTCACTGTCATGCGTGTGGTGGTCCTCGGAGCTGGGTCCAGTGGTCGGCGATCCTGGGCAGGTTGAGTGGGCATGAGGGGTGTGCATATTGCGGCAGCGGTCGAAGATCGAGAGACTTCATTATTGAGCTCGTAGGAATCTCCGGCGCGCTGGGTTTGGCGTTATTTAATCAGGATCCTTCTTATTATCTACCGACCCTGGCCATCGGGTTCGTTTTCCTGTTGATCGTGGTGATCGATATGGAGCATCGGCTCATCCTTCATGTGGTAACCTTTCCCGCTGGGATTTTATTCTTCCTGTTGGCCGGTTTTAATGGTGATCTCACCTATGCTCGCAGCCTCCTCGGAGGAGCATTCGGGTTTATCCTGTTCTTCGGTCTATACCTCCTTGGAGGGGTGTTCAGTCGGTGGATGGCGAGCCGTAAAGGACTGGACCCGGATGAAGTCGCGTTTGGATTTGGAGATGTCACGCTGGCGACAGTGATCGGCTTGCTGCTGGGTTTTCCGGCCGTGATAGAAGCGCTGGTGCGCGGGATCTTATACGCGGGTTTTTTCAGCATCGCCTACATGATCTATCTCAGCCTCAGGAAACGATACTCTTCCTTTATCCCCATTCCCTACGGCCCCTTTCTGATCCTCGGAGCTCTGTGGGTTTACTTCCAGGGATGGACTTCGCTCGAGCGTCTGGTCGGCATGTAGACGACGGTTTGAGTCTCAGTTTTGTTACAATTCCGTCTCAACTACCTGACAGAATAGGCCACTGGTTCCTGGGTACTAGCTCAGTGTGTCAGAGCAGGTCCTATAATGTAGTCTAGCTGACCTATAGCGACACGGATTCAGGAGGTCGGGATCATCCCATGCGGTCGAATTTGAGATCTAACATCAACCGCCAAAATCAAAAGCGTAAATCGATTGGCCAGAGCATTGTCGAGTTTGCCATTCTTTTGCCGCTGCTCATCATGATGCTTTCAGGCTTGATCGAGTTCGGCTTCATGCTGAATTACTACCTGGATATCATCGATGCGGCTCGCGAGGCGGCCCGCTTTGCGGCCAACGATGATCCGCTGCATAACGATGCGACCGGTCTATATCAGGATCCCAATCCTGGCTTCTACCTGCGGACGCAAACTGTTGCCCTTCAGTCGCTCACCATCGGCTCCGGCGGTCAGATAACCTTGAATCCAGCGAGCGATGATGTCGTAATATCCGCTTGGTCTGTCGCAGGAGGCGTGGTAGACAAACGTTTCCCATTTGGGACTGGGGAGGTCGCGCTATACAGTAATAAGGTCTCCTCATTAGATACTACAACCGATATCAACCCTGCATTGAATGCTGCCGCTCCAAATACTGGCATGGTTGCAGTAGAAATTTTCTATGACTACCACATGGTCCTGGGTCTGCCCTGGATTCGTGCCTTTGTACCCGATCCGGTAACACTCTACGCATATAGCATAATGCCAAATGTCAATGTCGAACCTACACCTACACCGATCCCGTAATCCCAAGCCCTCGTTGCGCGAGCGAGGCCAGGCGATGGTGCTCATCGCCCTGGCCTTTATTGGCCTGGCAGCCTTCATCGGCCTCGTCGTCGATGCGGGCATTCTATTCATCCAGATCGGCCACCTGCGGCGAGCGGTTGACTCCTCTTCGATCGCAGCGGCAAACCAATTCCGTGAGGGGCGTACGCTGACCGAAATTGAAGCTGCGGCGGATGAATTCATCGACCTCAACAGTCTTAATCCTGCCGATGCAGATATCTTCATCTGCGATATTGGCAATCCGACGCCCGGGAATACCAACACGTATCACGACATCGAACTTTGCCCGGATGATGTGAATCTAGATGGCGTTCATGACGACTCGGCCTTCCGTAAATATGTCCGGGTGGTTGCTACTATGCCGGTGGATTTTTCCTTCCTGCCGATCATCGGATTTGGCTCCATCGATATTCAAGCGAACGCCATATCTGAAGCAGCCTCGGTTGATGTTGTTCTCGTAATGGATACATCGGAATCGATGGCCTACGACGCGGAATGTGGGGATGGGGAAGATGATGATGCCTGGGCTGAGGAGAATTTACCCGGTGGCCTGGGTT
>JBFFMI010000178.1:0-5552 GCA_041554155.1 Anaerolineales bacterium | reverse complement strand
TGGCACGAGCATCACGAGGTTTTACTACTTCTCCCTGGTCGGTGGAAGTAGGAGGACTGGTTCAGAATCCCGGGGTATATGACATTGAAGATCTACGCGGGAAGTTTGATCAGCAAGAGAGGATCTACCGGTTGCGCTGCGTTGAGGGCTGGTCGATGGTGATCCCCTGGATGGGGTTCCCTCTAAGAGAACTCCTGGCGCTGGTAGAACCCACCTCCGACGCAAAATATGTGCGCTTTGAGACCGTGTATAGGCCTGATGAGATGCCAGGTCAGGGCAGCGCATTTTATAATTGGCCCTACGTTGAGGGTTTGCGGATCGACGAAGCGATGAATGATCTGGTTTTGCTTGCGACCGGTATATATGGCAGGGAGTTACTTCCACAGAATGGCGCGCCAATTCGCCTGGTGGTCCCCTGGAAATACGGTTTTAAGAGCATCAAATCGATCGTTCGTATTGATCTGGTAGAAGAGGCGCCGGTATCACTTTGGATGGCTGCAGCGCCAAATGAATATGGATTTTATGCCAATGTGAATCCGGATGTAGCGCATCCGCGTTGGTCGCAATCCTCCGAGAGACGTATAGGCGAGACCGGGCGCCGTGACACGCTACCCTTCAATGGCTATGCAGAAGAAGTAGCCTATCTCTATGAGGGTATGGATTTGAGGGTGAACTACTAATGAAGAGCAGTTGGGCAAGCTTATTGCGTATCGGAATCCACATTGCCGGTTGGTCCCCCTTGATCCTTATGATCGTCGCATGGTCTACGGGAAACCTGACCTTCAACCCCGTCCAGGCGGCCACGATACGAACGGGTCGGACTGCGATCATTTTTCTGATATTGTCGTTGACCATCACCCCGTTGAATACGGTATTTGGTCTAAGTAAACTGATTCCGCTGAGACGGTGGTTGGGGCTTTACAGCTTCCTGTATGCAGCCGTACATGTCTCGATCTTCACTGGCATTGATTACGGATTCGATCTGCCCTTGCTCCAGGAAGCCATCCTTGAGAAACCCTACGCACTTGTGGGGGCAGCAACCTTCTTGTTGCTCGTACCACTGGCGCTGACTTCCACCCAGGGCTGGATGCGTCGCCTGAAGAAGAATTGGAAGCGCCTCCACCGGTTGGTGTACTTGGCAGGTCCCCTGGCGACCGTTCATTATGCATGGGCGCAGAAAGCCGATATCCGCATCCCGATCGCGGTAGGCGTTCTCTTGCTGATCCTGCTTGGGTTGCGTATAGGTCCGGTGCGGGCCAGGGTAAGCCGGTTGCGTTTTGCATTGCGAAATCTCCGCAGCAAACTGACAATAGTTGGTATCAAGCAAATCGACCTAACCACGCAATAGCGATCATCAAATGCTTCAGTGTGCAACTCCTTACAAACATATACAACTGTTATCAGGTAAACTAAAAATGAGTGTGTATTTTAAGAATGATGGAGCCAAAATTAATGATGCATAAAATTGGATACTTCTACCTGGTAAGTCTGTTGCTCATTGCCTTGTTGCTCTCCGCTTGCACTGGAACTACACCTCCGCCGGGAGAAAAAGTTGCTGAGGCGCCTATTGTCGAAGATAGTGCCGTAGGCGCGGATCCCGCATCGGTTGATGAAGAAGCCGGTGAAACAGGTGAGGGGGAGCCACTGGTTGAAGTAGAACCTCAAGTCCGTCAACCACGAGACGAGCTGGAAGCGACAGATCCCTCTTCGGTGGTGCTGGCCTCCGGCCAACCTCAGATTGTTGAGTTCTTTGCCTTCTGGTGAGGTACCTGCCAGCAAATGGCGCCCATCGTGCATGGGCTCGAAGCGAAGTACAGTTCCGAAATCCGCTTTACCTACCTTGATATCGACGACCCAGCTACGGCGCAGTTCCAGAGCACATTAGGCTTCTCTGGGTTCCGTCCACACATTTTCTTGCTCGGTCCAGATGGTGAGGTGCTCAAGGAATGGGTCGGGTTCAATGCAGCCGATCAAATAGAGCCTTCGCTCCAATCGGCAAGCTCCTGATTGGTAGCATCCACGCTAAGACCAAAAAGCGGCTCATCTTGAGCCGCTTTTTTTTCTTTTTTACCGCTGGAGAGCCTACTCTTCACCGAGCACACGTTTGGCAATCACCATGCGCTGCACCTCACTCGTTCCCTCGCCAATTGTCATCAAGCGGGCATCACGGTAAATCCGCTCCACCGGGTATTCCTGGCTATAGCCATAACTCCCGAGGATCTGAATGGCGTTGCGTGAAACCTGTTCCGCCATCTCGGTTGCATAGAGTTTAGCCATGGCAGCTTCCTTGTTGTAAAACTCACCTCGCTCCTTCAACCAGGCTGCCTTGTAGACCAACATGCGAGCGGCCTCGATCTGAACAGCGGCATCAGCGAGCATCCATTGGATCGCCTGATGGCCTGCGAGTTTTTTACCAAAACTCTCCCGCTCCTTTGCATAACGGATGGCTTCCTCAAAAGCTGCTTGTGCCAGGCCGACAGAAAGCGCGGCGATGCTCACCCGGCCACCATCCAGCGTTTGGAGGGTTTGGTATAGACCTTCGCCAACCTCACCCAGCAGATGATCCGCAGGGACACGAACATCTTCATAGGTCAGTGCATGCGTTGGGGAGGCGCGGACCCCCATCTTTTTCTCAGCAGGGTGGATATGTAACCCCTCCGCAGAGGCGGGTACCACAATCAGGCTTAGTGACTCTGAGCCTCCCTGTGGGTCGGTGCGACAAAGGGTGATAATAATTGATGCAGCGCTTGCATTGGTAATCCAGGCTTTGCTGCCGTTGATTACCCAGCTGTCACCTTGCATCAGCGCCTTGGTTGAGATCCCGCCGACAAGATCGGAGCCAGCATCGGGTTCGGTAAGGGCCAGGGCACCCATGCCACCCCTGCCAGTGGCCAAATCTGGCAGCCACCGTTTCTTCTGTTCATCATTGCCGAACATTGCGATAGGCGCGCAACCCAGGCCGTTGTGAGCGGCGACGGATAACGCCGTACCGCCATCCGCCCATCCAAGCTCTTCCATGGCAATGGCGACGCTGATGGCATCCACTCCGGCTCCTCCTAGCTCCTCAGGGATCAGCAGCCCCAGCAGACCCATCGGTGCCATTTTCTCGAATGCCTCCTGGTTAAGCATTGCCCGTTCATCGAACTCGCTGGCTTTTGGTTTTAGCTCGTTTGCACAAAAATCGTGGACCGCTATCTGCCACATCTTTTGTTCTTCGGTTAGATTGAAATCCATAGTAGACCTCGTTTGGTTGGGTGAGTGGGATTCGGTCGAATGATTTCCAATGGGTTCACTTTGCGTGGCTCACTTAGAGTGCCGGATGTCTCCCAGATAATCTAAGGCTTCAGGGTTCGCAAGCGCCGAAATATCGGAGGACTCCTGGCCAAGATATGCATCTCGCAACAACCGTCGCATCACCTTGGCATTGCGCGTTTTTGGCAAAGCAGGTACGAAGTGGATCGCTTTCGGAGCCATTGGTTTGCCCATGCTTTGACGGATATGTTCAACAAGGCGTGCGGCCAGCGTCGAATCTGCAGCTTGGTTTGGGTCGATAACACAAAAGGCGATAAGGCTTGTACCTTTGATGTCATCGGGGATCCCAATCACAGCAGCCTCGATAACCTCCACAGACTGGACAAGTATCGATTCGATTTCAGCCGGTCCGACGCGTTTTCCAGCGATTTTCAAGGTGTCATCAGAGCGGCCCAGGATATACCATGACCCATCATCATCCACGAGAGTAAAATCGCCATGGACCCAGATATCCTTCCAGCGTGACCAGTAGCTTTGCTCATAGCGTTGCGGATCGTTCAGAAAACCGCGAGTCATACCGATCCATGGCGCTTTGATGATCAATTCGCCCACCTCACCACGAACGGATTCCCCCTGTTCATTAAAGACATCAGCCGATATCCCGGGGCAGGCTGCTGAGAAGGCGCAGGCTTTCAGTGGGGTAATTGGATTTCCCATGAGGATCCCACCCGCAATCTCTGTTCCTCCGGAGTAATTGATGATCGGTATCTTGGAATCTCCGATCTGTTCAAATAACCATAGCCAGGGTGTCAGATTCCAGGGCTCACCCGTGGAAGCAAAACAGCGTATTGCGGAAAGATCATATTCCTGTGCTAACTCTGCGCCATGAGGCATCAAAGAGCGTATGAGGGTTGGTGAGACACCAAGCACATTTACGCCGTGTCTTTCACAGATTGCCCAGGTTCGGTCATAAGCGGGAAAATCTGGCGCGCCTTCATAGAACAGAGCCGTTGCTCCGAGGATCAATGCCCCGAATATCAACCACGGCCCCATCATCCACCCCATGTCGGTCATCCAATAAATCACATCCCCGGCATGAACATCCGTGCCGAAGGCCATATCCTGTGCGGCTTTGATGGGGAAGCCACAGTGTGTATGCACAGCGCCCTTTGGTCGACCCGTTGTCCCAGAGGTGTATAAGACCATCAACAAGCTTTCAGCATCAAGGATGGTCGTCTCAGCCTGGTCGGGTTGGCCCTGCGTTAAATCGTCTAACCAGAGATCGCGTCCCGGTTGCATATCCGTACTTGTTCCAAGATTCCGGGCCACAATCACATGACGGATGCGTGGTAAATATTCCAGAGCATTGTCGACCGTTGCTTTCATGTCGACTGCTTTTCCCCTACGAGTGAAACCATCAGCTGTGAATAAGCCAGTTGCATGACTATCTTCCAGGCGGGTCGTAATCGCTGCAGCTCCATAACCGGAAAATAGGGGTAGTGCGACAGCGCCGATCTTCGCAATCGCAAGTAAAACGACGGCGGTTTCGGGTGTCATTGGCATGAAGATTCCAATGCGATCACCGACCGAATAGCCTAGAGTGCGTAGTCCATTCGCTGTAAGGCAGACTCTCTCTTGAAGCTCGGCATAGCTGATTGTCTCTTGCCGGCCATCCTCCGCTTCCCAGATGAGTGCCAAACGATCACCCTGTCCAGGAACCAGCCATCGATCCAGACAGCTTTCGACAATGTTCATTTTGCCGCCGACACACCAACGCGGCCATGCCGCGCCACCACTCGTATCCAGGATTGTGTGGAAGGGTGTGGAAAACTGTATATCGAGGTATTCCAGTAGTGCGGTGGTGAACCAGGCTACATCAGAGGTTGATCGGGTTTGTAGTTCTGCAATATCTCGTATGTCGTGCAGGCGCATAAACTTGGTGAGGTGGGCGCGCTCAAGATGCTCCGTGGTTGGTTGCCAGCGTATGGGTCCTCCGAAGCTAAGCTTTTCGCTCATTCTTCAAGCCCTGAGGTGGTAGGGTCATTCGGTGCCGTTCAGGCGTGGATACCAATACCGTAGCACTTCTTCCGCAGGCTTTCCATAGATAGAGGATGATTTATCCCACAGGATTGCGGAGGGATCGTAGCCACGAATGAAGAAGCCCTGGATAAACGCACGGTCATAGGCTGCCAGCAGTACCGAGTTAATCGCTTTGGTTTGTTCTTCGAAGGCTACCGCAAGATCGGGGTCGATATCCTGACCGGATGCAAAGGATTCGATCGATCGACAACTTCCATCGG
>JBFFMI010000177.1:0-5580 GCA_041554155.1 Anaerolineales bacterium | reverse complement strand
CCTTCTTCTCTTGGGTACTTTCAGACATTTTTCACACTCCTTAATTAATTCGCTTCTTGTCTGGCCAGCTGGGGCCGTGGTTACCCACGACCCCATAGTGGTGAGACATCGACTGTTTGGATTTTGGTTCTGAACCAGACGGTCACTACGATCCTGAGCACTTGATCCAGCCAATCTTTCGGATTCATTTCCATTGTTTTCATACCCATCCAGCTTGTTCAGGAGGGATATTCCGTGCGAGTCAAAGCCTTTACGAAAATGATTCCGCCAACAAGCAACATGGCTACTGGCCAGAAAATGTTGGTGGCGATGAAGCCGCTCAACCCTAAAATGAGCCAGAATCCTGACCAGAGGTAATCCCATGTCCTTGGCTTTACGGTGTCGGCGGATGTGGCATAGTAGAGATTCATCAACATCCCATACAGCCCCACCCCGCTGAACAACCAGCTCCATGCATCGCCATTTCCGATCTGGGGCAGGATGCCCAGGCTATCTGCTCCGAACACGAGTCCGGCCAGAATCAGTGCCCCTGCCCAGTAGATGGTTTCTACTCTTGACCGTTCCTTCGCTGTATCTACAAATTCTTCAAATGTCATTTCAATTTCTCCTTTTCTTGATCTATTTCGATATTTCGCTATCAATCTGATGGACAGAAATGATTTTTAAGTTCATATCTCGAAGTTGCTGCAATACACTGTGTAAAGCGGTTTGGTCAGGAAGGTCTCCAGAAAGCTTGGTCGTCCCGCCTGCTTCTTGTTCGATCGTCAACCCTTCAAACCACCCCTCCCATCGGTGTTCAACATGTCCCTCAATACGAATTTCGTACGTATCCATCTCAAATTGCGTCGAATTTCCATGCTGCGTCATTGCTCTTCTCTTCATTTCACCAGGGCCGAACCTTCTGATGTTCGACCTTGCCGAGATCCGTCAAGCGTTTGTTTCTGACCCTACGGTACCCAAGAACCATGTGAGCTGTCATCACAACATATGGTGATTGATGGGGTGATTTGATGGGATCGACTTCTTGAGGAGACTTCACGTAAAAGCCCGGGATCTTATCGTGCTTTATCCCGGGCTTTGTATGTTAGGCTGACGTATTTGAAGATTTTCAACTGTGCATCAAATGATCACAACCAAACAAGTAGTGACAAATTGGCAAGACATCATGGAATGTGCAGGCGAAGAGAAAGAGCAAGATTACGCCTAACTGGACCGCTATGATCACCCTGTAGTTTCTCGTTAGGAACCCTGAAAATCCAGATACTGTGGTCACGACAATGCCTCCTTCTTGCTAAATCGACCGGATAACTTCATTTGACAGCTTACGCCGATCGCTACTCACTCGTCATCACATGATCTGGTGATCCGGGTGGTGATTTGATCTTTTACGGCAGGAAGCATGAGAAGGCTTACGGGGATTTGAAGAGTATTGCACTTTCGATGGGGATGGATTTAGATCAGATGAAACTCACGCGCCTTTTGAACGGCAGCCCGGCGGTTGTTCACTTCAAGCTTTGCGTAGATATTCTTCGTATGTGTTCTTAGGGTGTTGAGGGAGATCACTAACGTATCAGAAATCTCTGGTCCAGTCAGCTCGGATTGGAGTAAAGCTAATACCTCAAGTTCTCGTTGGCTAAGAGGTTCTACGAGCTGCTTGGTGGGGATACCCGATCCAGTTTCAGATAATCCTTGAAAGACCCTCAATAATGAGCGGGTGTAGTCATGCATAACGCCCTTGCCATCAAGCGTTCGCAGCAACTCCTCCATTGGCTCGCCCTCTATAACAAACATCTGAACATAGTTCTCCGGCTCTGCCAGACTAAGCGCCTTCTCAAGCACTCGTAATGCGTCATCTTCATTACCCTCTGCCGCGAAGGCGAGCGCCTGCAGTTTTAGTGCTTCAATTAGGTGATACGTAAAGCCATTCGCTTCCGCCTTCGCCTGAACCTTGCGCAACAGCGATTGCGCTTCGGCGATCACCAGCTGGGATGAGGCATGTCTTCCTGAATGGATCAGCGCACGAGCAAGAATCCGTGGCTTGAACTCAGAATGGTATTCAGGTTCTTCATCTGCACTCAATCCGCCATCCCGCAGGGTCTTCAGCGCTTCGGAGATTTCACCCTTTGCTAACAAGCAATTTGCTCTACTACTCAATGTTCGCGTTATGGTAACTGGTTCGAGGTATGGGATGGTCCGGCGCATTTGGTCGGCTCGGTCGCAGGCGCTTTTTGCTCCCTCGAGATCCCCGCGCGCGAGTTGGATCTCTACTTCCACCGCGTGGCCTTGCGCAATCGCATCGACGATCTTCGAATTGGTCGCAATTTCTAAACCATCGTGTATACACGCAAGCGCCTCCTCGGTCATGTTCCATTCCAACAAAATGCGCCCAAGGTTGATACTGGCGGTGCTGGCATACGGAATCCGCAATTGGCTGCTTTCGTACCTGTACTCGATAGCTTCCCTAAATGTGTCCGCAGCTCTATGAAGCCGCCCTTGCAAATGATACAGGTTGCCCAAACCCATGACGATGACCTGTGCCAGTATCCTGTTATTCGCAGCAACGGAATCCTTATAGCCTTCTTCATAGGCTGCCTGTGCGCCGGCCAGATCACCCAAACTCGACTTAGCCCAACCGAGTGAAAACCAAGCTACCCCGCGATTGAAGTATCCAGGAGGGATGAATTCGAGCGCTAAATTCGATTGGTGAATCGATTCGTCAATCTTGCCCTGTTTCAGCGCATACAGCGCCCGAATTGCAGCCACCTGTCCACGGATGATCTGCTCTTCCTTTTCCGGTAATTCGCGATCATCTTCCTCCAGGCTGTTTTCAGCCTGGCTAAGATATTTCTCCCCGATATCAAACTGCCCCCAGCGATCATTCATCCACCCCCAGATGATACAGAGCCAGGGCCAGCGAAATACGACTTCTTCCGGTATAGCCTCTAACCATCGAGCCAATTGGTCGAAACGGTTTTGCATCATCATCTCTGGACCAATGCGCTCGATCAATGCAGCGGCCCGTGTATAGTCCTGCCCTTTGATGGCGTGGCGAATGGCATCTGGTAAGAAATTGTTGCTTTCGAGCCATTGGGAGGCCCGGATATGGAGATCGGGGATAGATTTGAGCTCCTGCTCGGTCAGGCGCTGGTAGAGGAAATCAGCAAACAAATGGTGATAGCGATACCACTCCCCCTGCTCATCAAGTGGGATGAGAAAAAGCTGGGCATCCCTAATACGTCGAAGCAACTCTCTGCCCTGTTTGGTTTCCACAACCGCATCGCATAAAGCAGCATTGAATTGACCCAGGATGGAGGTACGTAGCAGTACTGTCCGGATCTCCTCCGGTTGTTGGGAGAGCACTTCTCCCACCAGATAATCAAGGACGTACTGATGGCTTCCAGAGAATTTTGAAATGAACGCTTCCTTATCATCGATATTTTGGATAGAGAGCGCCGCAAGGTGTAAGCCTGTGATCCAGCCTTCCGTCCTCTCGTGAATCGCCTGAATCTGCGGCTCTGATAGATCCAGGTTCATGCGTTCATGGAGATAAACCTTCGCTTCCTCAATGCTGAAGCGGAGATCGTGTACTCGAATTTCCGTCACCTGCCCTCGGCCGCGCAGACGAGCTAGAGGGAAGGGCGGGGTTACACGACTTGCAATAATCAGGTGGAAATTTCGGGGCGCGTGTTCAACGAGAAACTGAAGCCCCTTATGGATCGCGTCGTTCTCGATCAGATGATAGTCGTCGAGCACCAACGCCACATCCCCTTGATGATCGGCTAGGTCATTGATCCATAGGGTGAGCAAGTATTCCATTGGTGGGGAATCGGATAATTGAAGCGCAGGGACGACATCCTCCCCGATTGATGTGTCGATCTCCTGCACTGCCATGATGAGATAGGAGAAAAAACGCTTCAGGTCGTTATCGGCCTCATCGATAGATAGCCACGCTGTCTCGATCGTGCCGGTGTCAGCCCATTCGCTTAATATCGTGCTTTTTCCAAATCCAGCAGGCGCCAAAATGAGAATAAGATTTTGCGCCAAACCGGTGTTCATCTTTTCGATAATGCGTTCGCGTTTGACGAGCCCCGGGCTGGGTTTGGTAATGAAAAGCTTCGTTTTTAACACCGGCGTGGACATGCAATTCGCTCGCACTTCAGGACGATTGATTATAGAGGGGGGATCATCTTCCAGGCAAGATTGTCATTCGGATAGTGTTGGTCGTTTTACAGATCGAGTGCCAAGTGGTCATGTGCAACCCTTACAACGTACTGCGCTGAGAAACCATGCTGTCTTGAGATCCGAGTAACACCCAGTCCCCTAATAAAACCGTAATTTATCGATCACACGGCTAGAAACCTTGTGATCTCCAGTTTGCTCAGCGTGAATTACACCTTAACCCACGGAACTCACGGCTCGCGAATTGGACGAGCCGTGAGGTCTCTGGTGGGCGCGATTGGACTCGAACCAACGACCTCACGGATGTGAACCGTGCGCTCTAACCAGCTGAGCTACGCGCCCTGGGTCCTGTGATTATAGCACTCCGTGAACCCCACCTTCAAGATTTCGAAGGCGTCATTTGGCCTGCGAATCTGAAACACCTACGACTGGTTAATGCGAGACAGGCTCCAGTTCCTGATTGTCACCGGTATCTGCTACACGACGCTTCCCCTGAATGGCGCCGATGTAAACTGCAACCATCACCAGTGCACCACCCACGACCAGTTCAATCGTTATCGGCTGATCAAGGGCGAACGCTCCCAAACCTGCGGCAATCACCGGCATTGCGGAAACGGCAAATGTTGCAGCCGAGGCGTTCCAACGGTTAATGACAAAGAGGAAGAGTTGGAATAAACCTACCGATCCAAGCAAAACCAACCAAACGAGAGAGAGCCAGGTAGAGCTCTCCTCCGGCACCACCCAACTTTCGCCAACCAGAACGGATCCGCTGGCGAGCAGCACCGCGCCGACCGCCATGCCAATGGCATTCATGCTTTCCGGATCCACGTGCCGGTAATATCGAGCTATCACTGTCGATCCGGAGGCCGCAAGGACGCCGACGAGTACTCCAATTAAATACGATGCTGCGAGCTCTCCTCCAAGAGTCTCGAACGAAAGCACACCGATCCCTGCCATGGTGAGCATTCCACCCATCAGGCCTTGTGGCGTCACACGCTCTTGTCCAACCATTGCCGCCAGCAACAAGGTCACCAACGGTGTCGCTGCCATAACGACCGAAACTGTGCCTGCTGCGAGCCCGACAAGCGCATAATAAAGTCCGGCATACGAAATACCAAAACCAAGCAGGCCGTAAAGCACGGCTCCAACGAGATCGCGGCCACGCACTGGCGGCAATCCACGGATCCTGGTTAGCAAGAAAAAGATGAAGGCGGCCAGTGTGAAGCGTAAGGCCGCGCCAAAAAACGGAGCAAGCTCGCGGTTGCTAAATGTGACCGCGATAAAGTTGGTTCCCCCGATCAGTACCGCGCCGACAAACGCTGCATAGGTTCTGAAACCGCTAGATTTTTCCATGATGAAGACCTCGAGTATGCGATTGGTAACGTAGTTTGAAGAGATCTT
>JBFFMI010000176.1:0-5595 GCA_041554155.1 Anaerolineales bacterium | reverse complement strand
GGAAATGGACCTTTTTGTACATGGAATCTCCGATTCATTCAACCTGGGTTAAGCAACGCGCGCAAGCCCTGGGTTTTCAGCTGGTAGGGATCACCACACCCGATCCTCCGGACCACCTGGATGTGTATAGACATTGGGTCGGCTCAGGTCGTCATGCAGATATGGCCTATATGGCACACCCGGATGCAATCCAAAAGCGCGAGGATCCTCGTCTCTTGCTCCCTGAATGCCGGTCGATCATTGTGACTGGAACGCTCTATGGGTCAAGTGATTTAGATCACACAACGGAATTCAAGATCGCCAAGTATGCCCTGGGTAAAGACTATCATCACGAACTTATTAATCGGTTGCAGATGCTCCAAGACGAAATCGAGGCACATGTTGGAGGCCCTGTGAACCATCGCATCTACACCGACACCGGGCCTTTGCTCGAGCGCGAGATTGCCCAGCGCGCAGGCTTGGGCTGGATTGGCAAGAACAGCTGCTTAATCAACCCCAATCTAGGTTCTTACTTTCTGCTCGCCGAGCTCATGCTCGATCTACCGCTTGAGCCGGATGCCCCCTTCCTCTCCGATCGATGCGGGAGCTGTTCACGATGCATTGAGGCATGCCCTACCCGCTGCATCCTCCCCGATCGTACGCTTGATGCAGGTCGTTGCATCTCATATCTCACAATTGAGAATAAAGGATTGACATCCCCTGGTTTGCGGGAGCACATCGGGAATTGGCTATTCGGTTGTGATATTTGCCAGCAGGTCTGCCCCTGGAATATCCGGTTCGCACGACCAATTACAGATACCGCATTCCTGCCAAGCCCATACTTGCGGCGTTCGCAACTGAAAGGTTTTTTACGGCTATCGCCAGATACATGGCGGCAAGATCTGCGCAATAGCCCATTGGAAAGACCACGCCGGAAGGGTCTCGTACGCAATGCAACCATTGTGGCCGGGAATCACGCCAGTGAAGAATATCTTGATGACCTGATTTACATTCTCGAACATGATAAAGATGCGATGGTGCGGGCCCATGCCGCCTGGGCCCTTCATCAAATTGATCATCCAAAAGCACGCACGTTGCTCGAGAGTCAGCTGGATCTCGAGCAAGATCCAGAAGTGCTCCAGGCCATCAAAGGAGAATAAGTCCCCATAACGTTAAATCAAAGATCCCAGCCTTTGTAGCTGGGATCTTCTTGTGTTCAGCAGTTCTCAGCTAGAAGGAGTCTCGCTAGCCTCCGGCTCTGATGGAGTAAATGTTGGTGTAGGGGTGGCGATATTGACAGGGATGAGCAATATCTGCCCGACACCTATGGCGTTGGTATCCTCAATCTCATTGCGTTCAGCAATGGCTTCGGCAGTGCTATTAAATTCGGCAGCGATCGTCTCCAGTGTATCTCCTGGAAGCACCATGTATTCGATCTCCTGCCCCGGGAAGAGGTTTTCAGGTAGTGCAGTTGGAGTTGGTAGATCTGAACCAGCGACTGGGATGATTAACTCATCATTCACGAATAGCTGGTTGGCATCTGTGATCCCATTGAACGCCATCAGCACCAATACTTCTACGCCAAATTGGTCGGCAATCGAGCTCAAAGTATCCCCGGCTTCAACCAGGTACGTTATCGGTCCCTCTGGTGTTGGCGTGAGACTGGGCTCGGGTGTATTCGTAATCGTGGCTGTGGCTGTTGGTGGTGGCGGGGTATGGGTGACAGTGGCAGTAGGCGTGTCCGTTGCCAGGAATCCAGGCATGGCAGGCGGCGAATCACCCGTAAACCAGAGGACCACAAAGAATACCCCTACAACAAGCAGGACTACAGCCAATCCACCCAGAACAAGCGGGATTACCCGCTGGCGCCGTTTGCGATAAGCCAGTATTACATCTGCTGCATCATTATCAGTTTCAGTCATATCCCTGCTCCCCCCCTTTATAACGAAGGGTTTTGAGAGCTCCATTTTACTCGAATTCTCGTTCAGATAACCTAACTACCCGTTGGATCAAGCGCCGGGAGGATCTGCGCCAGGAATTCCTCCATCATACCCCGCCAGGTTTCATCATTGTGGTTGCCTGGATGGAGCAAGAAGGTATGCTCCATACCTTCGCGTTCCATCGCCTTCACAAAAGCTTCAATCACTTCACGAAAAGGTGTCTCATTCTCGGCTGCAGATACAAAAATATTCCCTGGGAAGATCCGCTCGTCCAGAATGATCTCGAATGGATCAAACCGTGGGCGAGGTTGGTTGTAGACAAGTGCAGGACTGATTGCGGCAATGTTGTCAATGACCCCGGCATTGCGTAAACCAATCTCAAGCGCCCATACACCCCCACGCGAAACCCCGCCCAGCAGAAGCCATTCTGGGCTCGGGAGTGAGCGATAACTTGATGTAATTGCAGGTAATAGACCCTCTAAAAATTCCTGCTCATAGGATCCCACCCCGCCGTCAGTGCCAGTAAAAAGCGCATCGGGGACAAAGGGAATGATAAAAATTACATGGGGCCATCCTTCGTTAGATAACCCTTGTTCATATGTGGAGATCAGATCTAGATCTATCCAATGAGTCTGATCGTAGGGATACCCATGCAAGAGAAAGGCTACCGGATAGCTCTGGCTCCCTCCAGCGTAGCATGGTGGGAGGTAGGCCAAATAGGGCATCTCCTGCATATAAACTATGCCTTGATATGAACTCTCAATGAATGCGCCCTTGGTTTCAAGGCAACCTGGAGCAACCGTGCTGGCGCCCTCCGTTTGAGTCGGCATGCTGCTGATCGAAGGTGTAGGTTCTCGTTCTGTGGTTGGGGAAGCTTTGGGGACGACATTATCGGAATGCTGATTGGGAATCGATCGGCAACCTGCTGAAAGAACAGCGAGCAGGATGCTAAACGTGCCACAAAATGCCACATGCTTTAGACGACCCATAGAAAGCTTCAACTCCGTTGATCGATGTGCTGGCAACTTGGGATTCCCAATACTATCGGGGGTTCCGACAGCATCATACCTGATTCCTTAATGATCCAGGATGCCTTGCACCCATGCTGATAAGCATAGGGCATCCTATTCTTTCTCGCCAGAATTCAGACCTTTTAAGGATATAATCGCCAGCATGAACTATCACATTTGGACAGCTGGTTGTCAGATGAACGTCGCCGACTCTCAGCGTGTCGCATCATCTCTAGAGAAAATCGGATATGAAGCAGTGAGCAACGCCGATGAAGCAGATATCATCGTTCTCAACACTTGCGTCGTCCGTCAGAGTGCTGAAGACAAAGCCCATGGCCGCTTGTCTTCGTTGAAATCTGTCAAGGAGAAGAACCCCGGGCTGGTAATCAATCTCATGGGATGCATGGTGGGTGTCCGAGGTGATCCACAATTAGCGGAAACCTATCCCCATGTGGATGTCTTCTCGCCACCGTCAGATCCGAGACCGCTATTAAATTTCCTCGCACAACAAGACGGTAAATCGCTCGAGGAAGAAACCACACTCGCTCGATTCGATGTGATGGATGGGGATCTGACCCTCCCATTGCATGAACGTGGTCAGCTGGTAAGTGCCCACGTACCAATCGTTTACGGCTGCTCTCACGCGTGCTCATTCTGTGTCATTCCATTCCGGCGCGGTGTTGAACAAAGTCGCATGGTAGGGGAGATCGTCTCCGAAGTCCGCTCGCTTGTCGCACAGGGCGTCAAGGAAGTCACCCTGCTGGGGCAGATCGTAGATCGCTACGGGATGGACATAAAAGACGGTCCAACCTTGAGCGACTTGTTGCGCATCCTGAATGATCTTGATGGTCTGGAGCGTATCCGCTTCCTCACGTCGCACCCGAATTGGATGAACGACGACCTGCTCCATGCAGTCGGAGATCTACCTAAAGTATGCGAGCACATTGAGGTACCGATCCAGGCTGGCGATGATGAAATTCTGAGTCAGATGAAACGTGGATATACAGCCCATGAGTATTATCTGCTGGTCGAGCGCATACGCGACATCATTCCGGAAGTATCCATTGCAACCGATATTATTGTCGGTTTCCCAGGGGAGACGGATGCTCAGTTTCAACGAACCTACGATGTCCTCGCAGATCTGAAACTAGATGTCGCCCATCTGGCACGGTATTCCCCCCGCCCTCAAACGGTCTCTTCTCGGCGTATGGATGACGATGTCCCTGAGCATGTCAAGATGGAGAGATTCCGCGCACTCGAAGAACTGCAAGCTGGTATCGCCGGGGAGATCAACAAGGGGTATGTTGGAAAGACAGTTGACGTTCTGGTTGAAGAAAAACACAAAGGACGTTGGAAAGGGCGCACCCGCACCAACAAGCTGGTGTTCTTCGACTCTCCGATAGATCAGCAAGCCCAGGTCACGCCGGTGAAGATCGAATGGGCTGGACCATGGAGCATGCGCGGCGCCTTGCACGATACCGCCCTCCCACTTGGCGAACAACTACAAGTCCATTCCCGTTAAGGTTCCATGGTTCCTTGCAAGACCCGCATACTTTGTCAACGCTTTCAACATGCGTATTCAGGCAACTACACCTTTGATCAAGCACAGTGCTTGCTCTAACTGCAGGCTCCGTTTCTGATCCAAGACATCTGGGGGACTTGACCGAAAACCCGGCCCGCTGTAGGATGCTGAATCGGAGCTATTGAACTTCAGATACCGGCAGCCAAGCATAATCAAACTCGGCTGTGATGGGAGGAAATCCGATGTCACCCAACTTTCGAGCGTGGGCTTTACCCCTGATCCTGCTACTCCTTCTCCTGGGCGCCTGCAATTTCCCGGGGGCTCAACCAACAGAAAATCCATTCCCTACATTCGCTGCGCAAACCGTCGAGGCCCGCTTAACCTCGGCTGCTGAGGAAAACCCTCCACCGGATTTACCTGAGGCCACCAATACACCGCCGCCAGTAGAACCTACGGAGTCGGAACCCACTGGCACCCCTACGAACACCGCGATTCCAACGCAAACCGAAGTGCCTTGCGATCGCGCCGCATTTGTTAGTGATGTGACGATACCGGATGGCACACTGCTGGGTGGGGGCGATGCGTTCACCAAGACCTGGCGATTACGCAATACAGGATCATGCTCTTGGAACCCGAGCTATGAGCTGATCTTCAAAGAGGGCGACGCCATGGGTGGTCCTGCTTCCCAGCAGCTCACCTCGGGCACGGTCTCTCCCGGTCAAACGGTTGACATCTCAGTCGATCTGACCGCACCCAACGCAGAGGGGGAATACCGTGGCGATTGGCTCATCCGCTCTGAGGATGGGATCGTCTTCGGTGTGGGAACGTCTGCCAATGTCGCCTTTTACGTCGAGATCGAGGTAGGCGATCCTACAGCCACGCCTCCACCAGTATTGGCGGCGGATGGTGATCTTGATCTAGACCAGACGTATTCGGTCGATCTCGATACAGGCACTATCGGTTCCGCCGATCGAGATCTCTGGTTTGAGGCGGTCTCAGCTTTAGAAAAGTATTACACGCCTCGCAATGGAGCTCGCTTTACACAATGGGGCGGATCAGCTCCAAGTCTATCTGATTGCATGGGTGCGACTCTAAGTACCGCAAAAATCCCGTTGGGAGATGTAGATGTGGGGGATTGGTTGTG
>JBFFMI010000175.1:0-5633 GCA_041554155.1 Anaerolineales bacterium | reverse complement strand
GGGGCGCGATAAGACGACAAGGGCGGTATAGATAACATGGCTGGAGAATTGGACGTACACGCCACGGTACGCTACGTACACATGTCCCCACAGAAGGTCCGTCTGGTGCTGGATGTGGTGAGGGGTCTTCCGGTGACTGAGGCTCTTGATACGTTGAAGTTCATGCAGAAAGCAGCGGCAAAACCGGTATATAAGCTGATCACTTCTGCCGTCTCGAATGCGGAAGAGAACATGGGTTTGAGCCGCGACGATCTCGTGATTCATACGATCTATGCGGATCAGGGTCCGATTCGTAAGTGGCGTCGATTTGGTGCCCGGGGACGATTTAAGCCACTTTTACGACGACAATCTCACATATCCGTCATACTGCGTGAGCAGGAGGCGATCACATCGTAATGGGCTTCCAAGGCTGTCCTCCGCGCGGCGGGGCCGAGAGTCAGAAGCGTTAGGTTCGAAAGGAGCAAGCATGGGGCGCAAAGTTCACCCTATAGGTTTCAGGCTGAAGATCAATAAGACCTGGGATTCGCGCTGGTTCGCTAATCCGGAAAAATACCCCGACCAATTGCATGAGGATCGCGAGATCCGCAAGCTGGTGTTTGGCAACACGCCCAGGGCGGGAATTTCCAAAGTCGAGATTGAACGCTTTCCGAACAATGTGCACGTCACGGTGCACACAGCCAAGCCCGGCATCGTGATCGGGCGAAAAGGCGCCAATGTCAAGGAACTGCGCAAAGCCTTGCAGGAATTGACCGGGACTGCGGTCAAGCTCGACATAGGCGAGATCAAAGAACCGGATCTGGATGCTCGCTTGGTGGCGGAAAACATCGCCAATCAACTGGAGCGCCGAATCAGCCACCGCCGTGCGATGCAGCGCGCAGTGGGCCAGGCCATGCGCCAGGGAGCCGAAGGCATCAAAGTGATGTGTTCGGGTCGATTATCCGGTGTTGAGATGGCCCGACGTGAGTGGATGCGCGAGGGGCGAGTGCCCGCACAGACTTTGCGGGCGGATATTGACTTCGCCCGAGCCGAAGCACTCACAACCTATGGGCGCATTGGTGTGAAGGTATGGATCTACAAAGGTGAGATCTTGCCAGAAAATGAAGTTGAGCAGGAGGCCATGGACGTTTACGTCAGCGAATAGGCTGAATGTAGCTCCAGGTCCTGAAGAGGTGTACGTATGTTAATGCCGAAGCGGGTTAAGTATCGTAAACAAATGCGGGGGCGTATGAGGGGTAAAGCCTCGCGCGGCACGGAAGTCACGTTTGGAGATTTCGGGCTGCAGGCTTTGGAGCCTGGTTGGGTGACAGCCCGCCAGATTGAAGCCGCTCGCCGAGCGCTGGTGCGCTTCATGCGCCGGCGCGGCAAGGTTTGGATCCGCATTTTCCCCGATAAGCCGGTCACCCAGAAACCAGCGGAAACCCGTATGGGTAAGGGTAAGGGTGCCGTAGACCACTGGGTGGCAGTTGTGAAACCGGGCCGCATTCTGTTCGAATTGTCAGGTCTGAACGAAGAGGCAGCCAAGGAGGCGATGCGATTAGCCTCCCACAAGCTCTCGATCAAAACCAAGTTCACCTCGCGTGACTCAATGGGAGGGGAGTAGGAATGAGAGCGGACGATATTCGTAAATTATCGATAGAAAAAATGCGCTCCGAGTTGGAAGATGCGCGTGAAAACTACTTCCGGTTACGTTTTCAGTACGCCACCGGACAACTAACTGATCACTCACGCTTGAACATCGCTCGCCGCGATATCGCTCGTCTGGCGACCATAATCAAAGAGAGCGAGCGTGAAGCGGAGCAGCAAGGGAGTGAGTCATGACCAAAAATCGTCGACGTATTGAGGGCGTGGTGACACGTGCCAAGGCGCAAAAAACCGTGATGGTAACCGTCGAAAAGACCGACCGCCATCCTTTATATGGGAAAGTCATCCGCAGCCGTAAAAAATATATGGTCCATGATGAGCTCGGTTGTCAGCTTGGAGATCAGGTGCGCATGGTTGAGAGTCGCCCGATCTCCAAAAATAAGCGCTGGGTGGTCGAGGAGATCCTGCGCCGCAAGTCGGAAATTGAAGTCGAAGCGGCCAGCGTGGTTGCCGTCGAACCGATCGTAGATGAAATCATCGAATCGGAGGAGCCGGAAGTCGTTGAGGAGGCTGAGGAATGATCCAGCAAGAGAGCCATCTCAAAATCGCTGATAACACGGGTGGGCGCGAGTTGCTGGTGATCCGGGTGTTGGGGGGTTCGAAGCGACGCTATGGCCGCATCGGTGATGTCGTGGTTGGAACGGTGAAATCCGCTTCCCCACATGGCGCTGTGTCTAAAAGCGATGTTGTTAAGGCGGTAATCGTACGCACCAATAAGGAATTCCGCCGTATCGATGGATCTTATATCCGCTTCGACGATAATGCAGCCGTCATTCTCGATGCGGATGGAAAGAACCCCAGGGGTACACGCATCTTCGGCCCAGTTGCACGTGAACTGCGTGAAAAGGGCTTTACGAAGATCGTGTCCTTAGCCCCTGAAGTACTGTAGGAGGCGCGGCGCGGTGAAGAAGAAACTAAAAATTAGACGCGGCGATCAAGTCCAGATTGTCAGTGGCCGGGATAAAGGCTCGCAGGGTGAGGTTCTCCGTGTGATACCGAGAGCATCAGCGGTCATCGTCCAAGGGGTAAACCTGCGGAAGAAGCACCAAAGGCAGGTCCAAGCCGGTGGTCGCACGATGAATCCCGGTGTGATCCAGTTTGAAGCGCCGGTGCATGTATCCAATATCATGCTGGTTTGCCCGAAGTGTAAAGAACTGACACGCGTTGGATATCGCCGCACAGAAGATTCTGTTGAGCGCTTTTGCAAGAAATGCGAAGCCGTGATAGACGGCTAGGCGCTGCAGGGAGTTCGATTGGCATGGGACATCATTTACGAGAACGATATCAAAAAGACGTTAAAGAGGCCTTGGTCAAGGTGTTCGACCTGAAGAATACTATGCAGGTTCCCAAGGTGGAGAAGATCGTCGTTAACATCGGGGTGGGTGAGGCGCTCGAGAACGCCAAGGCCCTCGATGGCGCGGTTAACGATCTTACAATCATCACGGGTCAACAACCGGTGGTAACGAAGGCGCGCAAGAGCATCGCCAATTTCAAGCTGCGCGAAGGTCGTTCCATCGGTGTGAAAGTAACACTGCGTGGTGAGCGCATGTGGTCTTTCCTCGATCGCCTGATTAATGTCGCACTGCCGCGCACGCGCGACTTTCGCGGTGTATCACCCAATAGCTTTGATGGGCGGGGAAATTACACGCTGGGTGTGCGTGAGCAATTGATCTTCCCCGAGATTGACTACGACAAAATCGATAAGATCCGAGGTTTCGAGGTGACGATTGTGACTTCGGCGCCGAATGACGAACAAGGGCGTCAATTGCTGCAGTTGCTTGGTATGCCCTTTGGGAAAGGCGAACTGTATGGCTAAGACTTGTATGCCCATTCGTGAGACCCGCCGCAAGTATAAGGTCCGGGTGCGAAACCGTTGCCGCATTTGTGGTCGACCACGTGGCTACTACCGCCGTTTTCAACTGTGCCGTATCTGCCTGCGGGAACAGGCCCTCAAGGGCAAGCTCCCCGGTGTAGTCAAATCGTCCTGGTAACGAGAGGTTGCGATGAGTTTAACTGATCCAATAGCTGATTTTCTAACTCGGGTTCGCAATGCGATCATGGCCGGACAGAAGACGGTCACCGTACCCACTTCGAAGCTGAAGTTGGCGATCGCAAAGATCCTTCAGGAAGAAGGATTTATCAAGAACTTTGAGGAATTTGAGGTCGCCGGTCAGCCTCAAGGCGTACTACGGCTCGAGTTGAAGTACGTAGGTGAGCGACGCGAACGCAAACCGGTAATCTCGGGTATCAAGCGCGTGAGCAAGCCTGGCCGGCGAGTATATGTTGGTAAGCATGATATCCCCTGGGTACAGTCTGGATTGGGTATTTCGATCCTGACCACACCGAAGGGTGTGATGACCGGTGGCCGCGCCCGCCAATTGGGTGTCGGTGGCGAGCTGCTGTGTGAGGTTTGGTAGTTTTACGCAATGTCGTGACCACTGCATGGTACTGAGCGAAATGGCAGTCAGGTCACATGCGGAAACATGGAGGCGAACGTGTCAAGAATTGGTCGTATGCCCATCGTTGTTCCAGAGGGTGTGCAAGTAGATATTAAAAAAGTACATGTCACGGTCAAAGGACCGAAGGGCGAGCTCGTACGTGATTTCCGACCCGAGATGGCTATTGAGCTCTCGGAGGGAGTTGTCACGGTTGATCGGCCTTCTGACGCACCCCAGATGCGGGCGCTTCATGGCTTGACGCGTGCGCTGCTGAACAACATGGTCATTGGGGTTAGTGAAGGATTTGAGAAGACCTTACAGGTCGAGGGCGTGGGCTACCGGCCAGAATTGGAAGGAAAGACGCTCGTTTTAAACGTCGGCTTCTCCCACCCGGTGCGGGTTGAGCCTGAGGAAGGCATCGAATTTGAGGTCGATACACGCGCCCGTACCATTAAGGTTAAGGGTATTGATAAAGAACTAGTTGGCCGGGTAACTGCGGATATCCGCAAAGTCCGCCCGCCGGAACCCTATAAGGGGAAGGGTATCCGTTACGAGGGCGAGTATGTCCGCCGCAAGGCAGGCAAGGCCGGCAAGGTGATGGCGTAATTATGGCAAAAGAAGCTCGTAATCGACAAAGAATTAGAAGACACCAGCGTGTGCGGAAGAAAGTGGCCGGGACGGAAGCACGTCCACGCTTGAACGTATTTCGCAGCCTGAATCAGATCTATGCGCAGGTTATCGATGATGATAAAGGCCATACGATATTGGCCGTATCGAGCCTGGATGCTTCGCTGGGATCCAAGCTCAAGGGAAAAACCAAGACAGAGCAGGCCAGCTTGATCGGCGAAGAAATTGCCAAACGAGCCAAAAAAGCAGGCGTGAATACCGTTGTATTTGACCGTGGCGGCTACCGCTATCATGGGCGCATTCGTGCGTTGGCTGAGGCCGCGCGCGAAGGCGGACTGGAATTTTAGGGCTGAAGGGAGATCGAAAAGTGAGAAGAGACTTTCGAGACAGAATGGACGATCGCGAAGAGCTGGACGAACGCGTGATTGATATCTCCCGCGTGGCCAAAGTTGTCAAGGGCGGTCGCCGCTTCGCATTCCGTGTCGCAGTTGTCGTTGGTGACAACCGCGGCAAGGTTGGGCTAGGGGTTGGCAAAGCGCGCGGTGTTCCCGACGCCATCCGCAAGGCAGCCGAGAGAGCCCGCAAGGATATGCGTAAGATCACCATCGTGGGTTCCACCATCCCACATGAACTTATCAGCAAGCATAGTGGCGCACGGGTGATGCTCAAGCCGGCTTCCCCCGGTACGGGTGTTATCGCCGGAGGTGCAGTGCGCGCGGTTCTCGAGGCAGCCGGTGTCAAGGACATCCTGACCAAGTCGCTCGGGAGTGCAAACGTTCTCAATGTCGCCCAGGCCACTTTAAAAGGCCTTGACAGCATGAAGTCGATCGAGACTGAGGCGGCGAATCGGGGAAAGAAGAAAGAAGATCTGCTGCCTTTCTGGGAGCGCAAGACGAATGGCTAAGCGAGCAAGCAAAGGGAAAGCGC